>JAYVFW010000166.1:0-5196 GCA_043772715.1 Phormidesmis sp.
TCGTGGGGGATTTAGGGGGCTGAAGCCGACTGTTTTCACAAGCAGCAGCATCACCGTAAACGTTGCGCCCTGGGCTTCGCCTAAGCTCTCGGCAGTGACAGTGCCATTGTGCAAATCGATAATGTGACGCACGATCGAAAGTCCGAGTCCGAGTCCTCCATAGGCGCGGGTGCTGGTGCTGTCTGCTTGCCGAAAGGCTTCAAAGAGGTGGGGCAAAAATTCGGGGAGAATGCCTCGTCCGGTGTCACTAATTTGCAGTTGGGCAAATCCATCGACCTGCGTTAAATGGACTGTAATTTTTCCAGCCGTGGGCGTAAATTTTACCGCATTTGACAGCAGATTCCACACAACTTGCTGAAGCCGATTGGCATCGCCTGAAACTTGTCCGATCGCAGGGAGATTAGTTTGAATGTCGATCGATTTAGCTTCGGCAGCGAGTTGAACGGTTTCGAGAGCGCTGGCGACGGTCGCCGCCAAATCGACGGGTGCAATATTTAGATGCAGTTTGCCTTGAATGATCCGCGAGACATCAAGCAAATCTTCAATCAGTTGAGTTTGCAGCTTGGCATTACGCTCGATCGTCTCCAGCGCCTGAGCGGTTTTTGCGGGGTCGAGTTTCTGCGATCGCAGCAGTCTTGCCCAACCTAAAATCGGGTTGAGGGGCGTTCGCAGTTCGTGAGAAAGCACGGCTAGAAACTGATCTTTGGCTCGGTTGGCGGTTTCTGCTTCGGCTCGTTTAGCCTGCTCTTGCAGAAGCTGTAGGCGCTGTTCTTCTGCCTGTTTGCGCTCTGTCACATCCATGACCACGCCGCTCATTCGGGTTGCTTTTCCAGCGTCGTCAAAAAAGGCGCGACCGCGACCCGCAATATATCGAATTGTGCCATCTGCCCGAACGATGCGAGATTCTAAATCGTGTTCAATGCCTTCAGCAATGGCACGCTGTATGGAGTGTCGCAGCGCCGCCCGATCGTCGGGATGCACCTGGCTGATCACCGTCGTGCCGTCAAAGGTTTCAACCGTCAGACCAAAGAGTAGATGCACTTGGTCATCACCTTCTAGGTGCTTGGTGAGAATATCCCAACTCCAGATGCCAATCTGAGCGGATTTGAGGACGAGGTTGAGCCGTTCTTGACTGTCTTCAAGCCCCTGATAAAGGCGAGCATTTTCTAGCGAAATCGCAATCTGGGTCGTGAGGGTTTCTAACACCATCAGCTTTTCGCGAGTGAATGCACCTGTGATCAGGTTGTTTTCTAAATAAATGATGCCCAGCAACTGAGATTGACGGACGATCGGCAAACAGAGAACCGATTTAGGCTGATGTTGAATAATATAATCGTCTTCTAAGAATAAATTGATTCCAGTCGCGTTATCTAAAATGACGGTTTCTTGAGTGCGCTGCACATAATTGAGCATTGACTGAGGCGTAATTTGTGCGGTTTCAACCTGAGCAATTTGTGAGACAGCGATCGTGTCTTTTTGATTAATTTTTGCTTCGACCGAGACAGTTAACGTTTGCTCAGAGCCAAGCAACAAATAACCGATCTCTGCCCCTGCTTGCTCGATCACAATCCGCATTAGCGTCTTGAGCAATTTAGGAAACACAATCTCACTCGAAATCGTTTGTGACGCTTTGACGACGGATAAGAAATCGAGTTGATCGTTGCTGCTCAAAAACGTTCCATTTGAGTGGACGATCGGTTTTGGCAGCAGTGCCGGATAGCAGTCTTCGAGGTGGTTGACTTTAGCGATCGCGCCCCATCGCTGATAGCAGTTTCGAGCTTTTTCGAGATAGGCTTTGGCGATCGTGTCAAACGAGCGATCGAGATAGAATTTTGCCGCAAGCTCACAGGCTAGGGCTTTATATTGCACAAACCCATGTTCACGCGCTGACTGAATCGATTCCTCATATAAGTGCATTGCGTCCAAGTCACGCCCTTGAATGCGGGCGATCTCAGCCGCGACTAATTTCGCTTTGTGCAAAAAGTTTGCCGGACAGTGATTTGCCCAATCGTGCAACTGCTGATGATGTTGCTGAAGAATGGTTAGAGAACTAACTTGTTGATCGGGAGACGATTGCGAATAGAGCGCCGCTAACACCAGCGAATGATAGAGTACGTAATTAACTTGAATCGGTAACGCTAACGCTGCTTGCAAAAACTGAGAAGCTTGCTGCGCCGAATTTAGCGCGTCTGTATAGCGATCGCACGTAAAAAATACGATCGTTTTGATGATGTGATAGAAAACGATGCCGCTCTCAAACCCGGCTTCTGCGATCGTCGCTAACGCTTGGGATTCGTCAAAGTCATCATCACTCAGCGTATCAGACGTGTAGGTCAACCCGCGCAGATTGGTTAATAGCTGCTGCTCTAGGCGAATAGTCTGATAAGCTGCCTCATGTTTTGACTGTTGAGCAAATCTCGCGTATTTGAGAATGGATTGCTCTGTGTCTACGATCGGGGCACCCATTTCAACCATCTGCCAAGCGCCTTGAAACCCGATGTAGTTTGCCATCGCAATATCCCCGGTTTCAACACAGGCGATAAATGCCCGTTCGAGATAGGGAATGTTAGTGGCAATGGGATTGCACCAGACATTAATATGGTTTCCGTGAATATGCAGAACGGTTCCTTTTAATCTTGAATCATTAAACTTCTCGTTTAATTGAATCGACATCTCAGAAAATGCGTAGCCTGCGGAAACATCACTAAAAATAGAAACCAGCAACATCGCATACATACTATAAGCAAAGCAAGAATCTTCAGTGTTGCCATGCTTGAGTGAGTAGTTTAGTGCCGTCAATACAATCAGTGGAAAAACGCTAGGCTTACTAAAATAAGTAATCGGACCTAACGCAGTTAATAAATTCACCAGCACTTTAAGAGTCCGGTCTTGGATCACTGGAGCGTCAATGAGACTGCTGATTGAGCGATCGCCCAAATTCACTGCCGCGTAATATTTTTCGCGCTCGATCGCGGCTTGCATCTGCTCCGCTGTTTCTGGAAAATGCACCCCAAAAACCTCTAGCGCTTCTAATCCCAGGGTTAACGCTTCTTCATAGCGCCCTGCTACCTGATAGAGCCGTAGCTGAAGAATATAGATCGTTGCTTGATCGAGCGCAGATTGAGCATTGAGCAAGAGGTTGCCAAACAGCGCTTCTGCCTGGTCTAAGTTACCCGCTAAAAACTCGCATTCGGCGCGCTCTTTGAACAGAGAAAAGGTCTGGTGATAGCGATCGCTCCAGGCAGTTTCAGTGAGCAGATCGGTGGCGATCGAGAGCAGCTTTTGAGCTAGGGCATAGGCGGTCGAAGCTTTTGCCTTTTTGCCTGCCAATAAATTTAATCGAATTAGTGTTGCTTTTTCTGCTGCGTCGGTGATTAAATTAACGCTGCGATTGAGTTGATTAACGACTTCAAAAATCTGATCTTCTAGGTGTTCGGGGGCAATGCTTTTGAGCAATAACCGACCCATGCTAAGGTGAACGGCTCGCTTCTCTTGATCAGCAATCAATGTGTAAGCCGCTTGCTGAATGCGATCGTGATAAAACTGATAGCTTTTGTCGGCATCGGTGATCACAACCAAACCTCTGAGAACGGCTTCTAGCAGAGCATCACTGATCTGTTGCGGTGATCGCTCGGCGACGATCGCCAGCATTTCTAAATCAAAGCGGCTGCCCACACACGATGCCAGCTTTAACACTTGCTGCGTGTCAGACGGCAGTTTTTGCATTCGTCCGACCATTAACGTCACAATGTTATCGGTCATGCCGTGCGCGTTAATCTCAGCCTCGCTCCACTGCCAGGTTTGCCCAAGGCTGTCAAAGGTCAGCAGCCCATCTTGATAAAGCGTTTTGAGAAACTCACTGACAAAAAAAGGATTGCCGTCGGTCTTTTGCAGCACCACCTTAGCCAGCGAGGTCGATCGCTTAAGGTTGCAGTGCAGCGTCTCTGCAATCAGTTGATTAACGTAAGCAAGATTGAGCGGCGTTAGCCGAATATCGGTTATTTTAGCTCCGTTTTGCCGCAGCCTTTCAACCATTAAGCGAAACGGATGGCTTTCATCAACCTCATTGTCACGAAAAGCCAGAATAAAATAGAGATGCCGCAGCGCTGACCCCGTAACGAGGGTCTGAATCAAGCTCAACGTGGCGCTGTCTGCCCACTGCATGTCATCTAAAAAGATCGCTAAAGGATGCTCTTTTTGAGCGAAGGCACCGATAAAGTTTTGAAACACCAAATTAAATCGATTCTGAGATTCGACTGGTGCCAATTCAGGAACGGCAGGCTGTTCGCCGACAATCAGTTCGACTTCTGGAATCACATCGGTGATTAGCTTACCGTTGTTTCCTAGGCTGGCTTGAATCGTTTGTCGCCAGTGTGCCAATCCGGTTGCACTTTCTGTTAAAAGCTGTCGAACTAGCGTTTGAAATGCCTGCACGATCGTGGCATAAGGAATCCCTCGTTTGTATTGATCAAATTTTCCAGAGATGAAGATGCCGCGATCACGCACAATGGGTTTGTGCAGTTCGTTCACCAATGACGATTTGCCCACGCCAGCATAACCCGACACGAGCATTAGTTCGGGAGTTGCCTGATTAACGACGCGATCAAACCCGCTTAATAATTGGGCAATTTCTGGTTCTCGCCCATATAATTTTTGGGGAATCTGAAATCGTTCTGAAACGTCACGATCGCCGAGTGTAAAATCAGAAATCTGTCCCGTCGCTTCTAATTCTTGCAGACATCGTTCTAGATCAAACTGCAATCCTAAAGCGCTTTGATAGCGATCTTCTGCCACCTTTGACATCAGTTTAAGCACGATATCCGACAGCGTTTGCGGAATGGTTGCAAGCACCTGCTGTGGCGGAGTTGGCGATTTTGCGATGTGATAATGCGCCCACTCTAAAGGGTCTTTCCCATTAAAGGGCAACTGACCCGTGAGCATCTCGTAGAATGTCACGCCCAGAGAATAGAAATCGCTGCGGTGGTCGATGCCGCGATTCATCCGCCCAGTTTGCTCTGGTGAAAGGTAAGCTAAACTGCCCTCGATCTGGCTAGAACTGCTGACCATCTGCTGCTCATAGGGAATGAAGGCAGCAATGCCAAAGTCGCCGATTTTAACTCGATCGGTGTCCAGGTTAATCAGAATATTGGCAGGCTTAATGTCTTTATGAACCACGCTGTGATGATGAATATCGGT
>JAYVFW010000167.1:0-16342 GCA_043772715.1 Phormidesmis sp.
CCTAGCAATTCGCTATTTTTAATCTAAACAAAACTATTCCTGATGATCATTCGTCGTTTTGCGATGTCTATGGGAGCTGTCTCTCTTGCCGTAGTGGGAGCGATCGCCGCGCCTCACTCATCTGCTCAAGCATTACAGCTCTCAGACGGAACTGTGTTTTTCACTGCACCGCCCCGACTTGTGGGAGCCTCAAGCACTAATAATTCTGTCAATGCCTGGTCAGTGACTTACTATTTCACACTCAACCATTTAGAAAATGCTGGAGAACCTTTGCAGCGCGTGACGATCGTCCAAGATCAGGGCACCGACACCGTAAGATTTTCGCCTAAAGAAACTGAGGCGTTTGAAGGAACCCGCGATCGCCTTGGCTCAAAGCTATCACTCGGAGAAGTGACTGCCGATCGCAAATCGCGCACAGTGACCGTTAACTTCAATCCGCCTCTGCCGCCTGGAAAGACTGTGACGATCGCGCTGTCTCCCGATCGCAATCCTCTTTACGGCGGCGTTTATTTATTTGGGGTGACGGCATTTCCTCCCGGTGAGAAAACTCATGGACAGTTTTTAGGATTTGGGCGACTCCACTTTTACGAAGGTGGAAACCACTTCTTTTTTAGATAAGGCACTGAATCTTGGGTTTAACCGCCGTATTGCCAGCCTGTGCTTTCGAGTAGGAGAGGATTACCCTCTCGATGTACCCCTGCCGCAATTACTTCACCGACAAAAACGGTGTGGTCACCTTTGTCTACCATGCCGACCACCTGGCACTCAACATAGCCTAGCGAATCGGAAATAATCGGGCAGCCTGTTTCGCCCAGATAAAACTCGACCTCCTCAAATTTATTGCCGACGCGACGCTGCGGCTTAAAGAAGTTTTGTGCCATGTCTTTTTGCCCATCTTCTAAAAGGCTAAGGGCAAACATGCCACTGGAGAGGATCATGGCATGAGATTTTGAGTCTTGCTTGACGCAATTCACCACGAGCGGCGGCGTAAAAGAAGCCTGCATCACCCAACTCGCCGTAAAGCCATTGACTTCTTCTCCGTCTTTAACCCCACAGACATATAGCCCGTGAGGAATCTTCCGCAACATCGTCTTTTTAGCCTGTTCGTCTAGCATCGGAGCCTATGCCTCGTTTGTTATCTAGGGTTGAGACTACTCATTTTAGAGGGATGGAACCGAAAAATCATCTCTAATAGGACTTACGCAAACCTCGAAGGTTTAAGCCACTCTGTCGGTCACTGCTTGATTCTTGGTTAAAACCTCCGAGGTTTTGGAAAATGCGTAAGTCCTGCCTAATGGCAAAGCCGATGCTTCTGCTAGAACCATCGGCTTTGGTAGTCAGGAATCGAACTCAAATCGGGACGGAGCCAAGCTTAACTACTTTGCTAGGAAAGCTTGAATTTGCTTGATTGCGACTGGAGCAATCCGAGAAATTGCCCAACCCCCGGCGGCTAGAATCGGAAGCAAAACGATCAATATGCGAAAATCAAAATCCATACCAGTGTTCTCTCTTCAAAAACTTTTTAGAATGCTTACTCTCATTTTTATCTTATTTGGGCACGTTTTCAAAGCAGTTTTCTCAGCTTGGCAAATGCTGCACGTCAAAGCCGGGATCAGTGCCCCTTCCAGCGTGGACGAGCGCTAACTTTTCGTAATGTTGGGCGTGTTTGATCAGATCACTTACTTCAGCCTCTGACAAATCGCGCAGGGGTTTAGCCGGAACGCCAATCACCAGCGATCGTGCCGCTACGTCTTTGGTCACCACCGAGCCTGCCCCAATGATGCTGCCTGCGCCAACTCGCACCCCGTCGAGGACGATCGCGCCAATTCCAACCAAACTGCCTCGCTCGATGTGGGCACTGTGAATCACGGCGCGGTGTCCGATCGTCACATAATCCTCAAGAATGGTTGGTTTGCCCGGATCTCCGTGTAGAATTGCCCCATCCTGAATATTTGTGTAAGCTCCGATCACAATTCGTTCTACATCTGCCCGGACGACTGCCCCATACCAAATGCTGGCTCCTGGTGCCACTTCTACCCAGCCTATAACGGTTGCATTGGGGGCAATAAATGCCGCTTGAGAAAGGTCGGGCGGCGACCAGTAGGGAGATGATAAAAAAGATTCATTAAGGTGAGTCACGGTTAAACCAAATTGCTTCAGAGGGCGGGAAACTTCCCTAGTTATAATAGTTTCACGATGACGCGCACCCTTTAAAATGAACGCTAGCAATTCATGACCAGCCCAGGCTTTCAATACCCAATTTTTGGTCCAGAGATTCAGTGCCCTCACTGCCGTCAGACGATTCAAGCATTGACTTTGACAGACACTTATCTGTGCCAGCGTCATGGTGCGTTTGAATCTGACCCCAAAACGAGTGAGCTAATTCACCTGCAATCTGGGCGACATTGGCGACTGTGGAAAGATGAATGGTATCGTCAACACACTCATCCAGACGGCGTTCGGTTTGAGATTCACGAAGCGCTCGATCGGCTTTATACTCAAGGTTATCGTGCCACAAAAGTGATTATCGCCCAGCGATATCAAGACCTAATCAGCACTTATCTTGAGCGCAGCACTCCCTGGCGGGGTCAGAGTGACTCTCCTAAGCCGCGCCTCTATGGATTGACCGTCGAGTTTAGCCCCGACCCCAAAGACGAGCCTTGCTGGGATGTGATCAACTTCGATTTAGAAAAAGAACCCGGAGCGCCCGTCCGATATCCCTATTTTCGGTTGTTTGAGTAGCCATTTAGAAGTCAATGCATCACGCTTCGATTCGGACTGCTGATATTTTTCGGGCGATCGCTTTTTATGAGCAGCTTGGCTTTACCGTCGAAGAGCGATTTACAACAGGCTACACGTTGGCTTGTTGGATGGAGGGGCTGGGCGGGCGCATTGAGCTGGTGCAAATTCCTGAGCCGCATCCTGCTGCTGATGCGTTTGGAGACGAGCATTATGTGGGCTATTATCATTTGTCGTTTGATTTGACTCAAGCCACCGACCATTTACCTCGCTGGTTAGACGAGCTGAAACAGCGCTTTTCTGATTCGCCCTTGAAGATACTCTTAGAGCCAACTCAGCAGATAATTGGCGATCGCGTCTATGAAGTCACGTTTATTGCCGATGCCGACGGCTTACCGCTCGAATTTATTCGCGAGTTAAGGAAAGAATAGCGGGAGATGCAAGCCGAACCTTTTTTAGACAATTGGACTTATCTAAAAGTTGAGCTTAACTGGCTAGAGCGATTGTTATTAACCGCCGTGGCGCGGCAACGCAAAGAAACTAGAGAGATCGATCGTGTCGCTAAAACCGCCGCCGATCGGGCAACTAGCCACTGGTGGAAAGGAATTGTCAGCTTGGACGGCACGATCGCTCACGATTCTCCGGTCGAGCGGCGAAAATCTAACTCGTCTGAAGCGAAGGGCAATTATCAACAGCAGATTGAGGCGAGAATTCGCTCTAGTCAGCAGCAGGGAATTCAACTCGCTTTGCCTGATTTGTGCGATCGCTTTAGGCTCAACCCTTTTGAGAAGAATCTGATTCTCATGGGACTCGCCCCCGAAGTGCACCGCCGCTATGCTCAACTCTACGGATATTTGCAGGGCAAAGAATCTGAGCGCTCTGATCTGCCCAATGTTGATTTAGCGCTGCGGCTGTTTTGTCGAACCGATAGTGAGTGGAGAGCCGCTCGATCGAGCCTCACGGCATCGAGTCCGCTGATTCAACATCAACTGATTGAGTTACTTTCACCGACTACACCGTTGCTGAATCGATCAATCAAACTCTGCGATCGGTTGGTCGATCTGCTACTAAGCGAGTCGGTTCGCCTCCCTCAAATTCATCACCCTGGGTCTGCATCTTTCCCAACCTTGGTGCTGCCTGAGAGTTTGCTGACTGACCTTAAGCACCTTTGTCATCAGATCCAATTCTGCGCTCAAGTGGATCAAGAGTGGGGATTTCAGAGTTTAGATGCTGCCCGACTTCCTGGAATTGTAGCGATGATGGTCGGCGCATCGGGAACGGGCAAGCTGATTGCTGCTAGCGCGATCGCCCAAGCGCTCAATACTTCATTAGTGCAGATCGATCTTGCGACATTAAATCCTTTAGAGCAAGCTGATTGGATGGGTACGATCGTCAAACAAGCCCCAACGGTTCTATTAATCAAGTCGGCTGAGATTGGGTTGAGCAGAACTTCTCCTACAAATCAATTTCACCAATTTTTAGCCGCACGCCGATCAAGTCGCAGCCTGACTTTGTTGAGCGTGCAGCGACTTCCCATTATGGGACAGAGGGCGCGATCGCAGATTCAGCAAACGCTGCACTTTCCACTGCCCGATCAGGCGGCTCGATTAAAGCTATGGCAGCAAGCCTTTCCGCCTCAAGTTCCCTTAAGTGATCTCGATTGGAATGAGTTAGCCAAATTTTCTCTGACAGGCGGTGAGATCGGGACGATCGCCCGTTCTGCTGCCTTCTATGCCGCCGCCGATTCTGCAACTTTAGAAATGAAACATTTGCGCCAAGCTTTGAGAAAAACTAAGCCTTCCGTTTCAAGGCAGCCGTCCCACCCGTCCTAATAGCGGTAGATCGATCGCTTTGCGTTTCCACAACTGCACCATCATCCACAAATTCACTAAGAAATAGCCTGAAGTTAGAAGGCTACTTGTTAAAAGCAGAGGAACTTGCAGCGATTCAGAAGTTGTTGCGCCTGCTCCTAATAGAAAATAGGCGACCAGCCAGCCCAATGCCAGCTTGATCACTAAACGGCTCAACGATCGTTCGGGTCGGGTGCCCTGATTTCGATATAGCGTCCACAGCGCCGGAAAAAAGCCAAACACAGGCAGCAAATAGAGAAATAGTTTTAAGTGTTGGATGTCCTGATTTTCGAGAGAATCAAGTTCGTTCATAAAAAATCGCAATTAAGGAAGATGAACTAGAGACAGCCAGCAAGAGATAATAAATGAGACTCTTGAAATTTTTGGGAGTCACTGTTATTTTTGGCTGCAATATGGGCAAAAGCAACAAAGTGCTTAACTGGTGGAACTTGATGACTCCCGTCGCTCGTGCGGTGACGATCGCACTTGTGGCACCTCTGTTAGTTCTAAACGCTTGGGCGATCGCGTCGATCTTCGACTATTTTCACTCACTGTTGGTGATTTTAATTGCAGCCTCCCTGCTGACGTTTCTCCTTAACTACCCTGTGAGCTTTATGCAGGCTCACGGCGCAACGCGTGGACGAGCGGCGATCGTCGTTTTTCTCTTCACGCTCTCGATCTTTTTAGGGTTGGGCGTGACGCTGGTGCCCCTAGCAATTGAGCAAGCCCAGCAACTAGTCTTACGGTTACCCGAATGGTTTGATTCAGGACAGCGCCAGTTGTTTTTGCTGAATGATCAGATCGAGAGTGCTGGATTTCCGATCAATTTGGATATTTTGGCAGAGCAGATCACCGATCGTCTCAAGAGTTCCCTTCAAGGCATCACGGGAGAAGTCTTAAATCTAGCCGTATTCACAGTGACGAGTCTGCTGGATTTTCTGCTGACGCTGGTGCTGACGTTTTATCTATTGCAGCATAGCGATCGCCTCTGGCAAAGTCTGATCGACTGGTTGCCCATGCCGATTCGTCAGCCATTTTCTCAAACCCTGCGCCTCAGCTTTCAGAACTTTTTCTTTGGGCAACTGATCTCAGCCACCTTGATGGGTTCGACGCTAACGATTATTTTTCTAGTGATGCGAGTGCCGTTTGGGTTGCTGTTTGGGCTGACGATCGGCACGATGGCGCTAGTGCCGTTTGGTGGCTCGGTGGGCATTGCGCTCGTCACGCTCTTGGTAGCCCTGCGAGATATTGGGGCTGGCGTTGAAGTGTTGATTGCTGCGCTCATCGTGCAGCAGATTGTAGAAAACCTGATTGCCCCTAGAGTGATTGGGAGTGTGACAGGTCTTAACCCAGTTTGGGTGTTTTTGGCGATTTTGACTGGGGCGCGAGTCGGTGGACTGTTGGGCGTTGTGATCGCGGTGCCGACTGCGGTCGTGATTAAGAGTGCGCTGGTGGCGTTGCGATCGCCCACTCCGCTAACCGCTCCGTCTGCTGATCATGCCGTGATCCCCCAGCCAAATGCGACTTCAGAAAAGCCAGAGCAGAAAGCAAAAGAGATTGCGTCAAGCCAACCTGTTGAAAGCTAGAGCGATCGTCAAAACAATGCACCCTTTAGTCAGGGCTAGAGGGTGCAGTTTAAAGTTGCCTTGAAAGCGAGAAAGCTTTCACCAGATCGCGCTGAGATCATTCAGTCAACATCAGCTCGATTCGTGATCTCACTTCGTTAATCAGCGCTTCAGCCCCCTAGATCCCCCAAAATTGGGGGACTTTGAACCTCAATTCTGGACTTGAAGTCCCCCAGAATTGGGGGATTTAGGGGGCTGTCCGGATTTGCAACCGCAGCGAAAAGATTCATCGAATTCACGTTCAGTTACGCTTCGGTTGTTTCTCCGATCGCGGCTTCGGTTGTCTCTTCAGTCGTTTCTTCGATCGCTTCTGGCTGAGGTTCAGGCGCGATCGGAGCCTTGACAGGTTTTGGACCGCGCATCAAAGCAGGATTCATCATCTGCTTGGGTTCATCGTCTTGAGAGCCTCTTTTGCCTCTGCCTGATGAACGGTCGTTTCGCCCCGCTGGACGATCGTCACTCCGCCCCGACGGACGATCGTCGCTTCGTTCTGATGAGCGCTGAGGCTTTGGGGGAGCAGAAGGCTTAGAATCTGAAGCTTGGGGAGTGGCATCAGACGAGGTTGACGGATTTTCGGTCTGCCGCTCAGATTTCTTGATGGGACGTTCTACCATGGGTTGCTTCTGTTGACTCCTTTGGTATCATATCTTGCCAAGCGACAGACTGAACTGATTTCTCGCCGCCAACCGAACGAATCTTAGACGGCTTTCACACCGTCAGGAACCTGAGAAAATTGTTAACACTTCGTTACACTAGAACCATTAGTTAAGCGTGAACACTCTATGGAGTCAGAGGTCGCTACATGAACGGCAATATTCGCATCGGTAATCTGTTTGGCATTCCTTTTTACGTTAACCCGTCTTGGTTTTTGGTGCTGGGATTATTTACCTGGAGCTATAGCAGTGGCATTGCGGCTCAGTTTCCAGCGTTAAGTAGTGAAGTGCCGCTGCTATTGGGTTTAGTGACTTCTCTATTATTGTTTGCCTCGGTGCTGGCACACGAGTTGGGGCACAGCTTTGTTGCCCTACGTCAAGGCATTGGGGTGCAGTCAATCACGCTGTTTTTGTTTGGAGGACTTGCCAGCCTCGACCAAGAATCGAAAACTCCGGGCGAAGCGTTTTGGGTGGCGATCGCGGGCCCAGTCGTTAGCCTCCTGTTGTTTGGGCTGTTGAGTCTGATGACACTGGCAACTGGCGCAACTACGCCGTTGACGGCGATTCTCAGTTTGTTGGCTTCTGTTAACCTCGCTTTAGCCTTGTTTAACTTGATTCCTGGTTTGCCTTTAGATGGCGGCAACATTCTTAAAGCATTGGTCTGGAAGGTGACGGGCAACCCTTATAAAGGTGTTGCGTTTGCCAGCCGGGTTGGACAGATTTTTGGTTGGGTCGCGATCGCCTCTGGGCTGCTGCCGCTGCTGATCTCAGGCAGCTTCGGCAGTGTTTGGAATTTACTAATTGGAGTATTTCTACTGCAAAACGCAGGTCGGGCTGGACAGTCTGCCAAAATTCAACAACAATTTATTGGACTAACTGCGGCGGATGCGGTTGCTCTTAACAGTCCGATCGTGTCTGCACAGCTTTCGCTCAGAGAGTTTGCTGATCAGCAGATTTTGAGCCGCGACAACTGGCGCAAGTTTTTGGTCACCAATGCCGAAGGGCAACTGGTTGGTGAGATCGCGATCGATGCTTTGCAAACCCGATCGGTTGAGCAATGGGTTGATACTCAGGTTCAAGATTTGATGAAGCCGATCGAGCCATCGCTGACCGTCACATCGGGTCAGCCTTTGCTAGAAGTGGCGAAGCTGTTAGAAGAAAAGCAACTGCCCGCGCTAACTGTTGTTCGTGATAACGGAGTTTTAGTGGGAATCTTAGAGAAAGCCTCGATTCGAGAGGTGCTTCAGCGTCGCACTCAAGCGACTCCCGTTTGAGTAGAGTCTAAAACCTCTGTATGCTGCAAAAAAGTTCTTGGTTGTATACTATATACTCAATCTGCGATCGAGTTGGCTTTTAGTTTGTCTAAATGGGTCAAAGGTCTTCGATTCTTTCAACAAACTTTTTACTGCATACCTGTCATGCTGAATCTGAGTCAACTTCTGAGTGAAAAGATCGGGGTCATTACTCAACAGTGGGTAGAAGCTGTTGCCGAAGATCGCCAGATCAAAAGTGCAGATTTATTGCCTCGATCAGCGATTAGAGATCACATTCCGATGGTTCTCAAAGCGCTGGTGACGATTTTGTCACAATCAGAATTGAGTGACACTCAGACCGTGATTCGTGACAGCTTAGTTCACGGTTCTGAAAGAGCCGAGCAGGGCTTTGATGCGGCTGAGATCGCACGAGAGTATCATCTTCTGCGGTCTGCGCTGTTTAGAAATCTTCAACCAGATCTGATTAACACAACGACAGAGGAAGTATTTAGGGTGATGTCGCTGATTGATCAAGTGATCGATGAAGCGACCGCGCAGTGTTTTAAGAGTTATATGCAAGACCGATTGCAAGAACTAGAGAACCTGCAAAGTCAACTGATGTTAAACAATCAAGAACTAAGTCGATTAATCCGGGCAAGCCAAGAAAACTTTTCTTATCTTGCCCATGAGCTAAAAACGCCTCTGAGTTCGATTATCGGTTATTCAGAATTATTTTTAAAACAGCAGCGAAGATCGGAGTTGACAGATTCTGTTCCCAGTTTAGAGCATATCGATCGAGTGCTGCGAAACGGTCGCCGATTGCTGCGATTGATTAATGATGCCCTAGAGCTTTCTCGCAACGAGACGACCGATATTGAGCTTCAACTAGAACAGACAGACGTGCAATCGGTGATTCAATCAGTTCTTGAAGTGGTGCAGCCGTTAGCCGATGCGCGAGCGTTGCCGCTTTTATGGGACTGTACTCCAGACTTCCCTTCAGTGTTGATAGACTCGTTTCGTCTGCAACAGATTTTGATTAATCTCATGAGCAATGCTATTCGCTATACTCAAACGGGTAGCGTCACTTTGGCGTGTCGCGTTCTAAACGATGATCAATGGACTGTGACTGTCATCGATACCGGAGTTGGTATCTTGCCAGATATTCAAACCCGAATTTTTGACCCCTTTTTTCGAGGGCAACCGTCTGATGCGAGTCAGACAAACGATAGCACTGGGTTGGGGTTAGCGATCGTCGATATGCTCGTGAAGCGGTTAGAGGGCACTATCTCGGTGACTTCTGAGGTCGGGAAAGGGTCGACGTTTGCGATCGTATTGCCCATACAACCCTCAGATTCTACAAGCCTTTAGTCAACCATCTCCGGCTTAAAGAAACGTCAATAGACCTCCTGCACGAATCCGGGAACGCCCCCTGAATCCCCCAATTCTGGGGGACTTTGAACTGATTCTAATCAGAAGATTTAGCGTCTTTTGGCGGTGTTTCCTCAGAAGGCTTTGCTGTTCCTGAATATCTTTCTATAAGTGTATTAAAGACACTATCAACAAAGCGATCGCTAAACCCGATTAGAAATGAGAGGACTAAGATGATTTCATCTCTAATAGATGGTTGAGGAGTAGATGCTTGAGAAGCCGCGCCGTTTGTAATCAAAAACAAGCCTGAAGTCAAAACTAAATAAAAGGCTGAACTAAGCACAATGCCTTGAACATGGCGAGTTAGCATCCACTTTATAGCATCGTTGAAATAGTAAACAGACTGACTGTTGAAACGGTGTATCATCGCCGCAAAGCTGCCAATAAAGCTCCAAATAAGAATAGGAGCAGGAATTCCCAGAAAAGAAACCCTGTGTTTAGTGAGTGGCTGTTCACTTAAGTTGATGACATTGATTTTAACTGAAAGAGGAAGAAAATCTGGAAAAATAGTTGTCAATAGGGGTAGGACAACAAGACAAGTTGCAATGATCACAATGTATACAGCAACGCCTAAAACAGTATTTCTGTGTCGTTTTTGATCTTCACAAACTAACTCTTCTATTCGCAATCTACGTGTCTCGATCGCAGTCATTGCTCCTATTAACGCCGTTGCTCTATTGTCTAGAATGTCTAAATCTAGCAAGCTTGTAGTATCTGTCTTAGCCAAAGTTAAGTTAGAATCGTCTGATCTTACGATTTTAACTTCCTCTTTTTCTTGTAGTAATTGATTAATTGAGTTCAACAGTTGACTGATGATTTCGCTGTTACTTTCCGCCTCCTTAATCAACCCTGGATGACCAATTTTTGAAACCAGGATCTGAACGACTTTTCCTCTTATAGAAATCGGTAAAACAGAATGATTAAAAAGGCTGCTTAACCTTTGGCGTGCTAAATTAACATTGCTTTTAATGTCCATTAATTGTTTAGTGCTTCCAACTTCAGAGTCAGACCATAAAGCATTTAGTTGTTTTCTGCATTCTTCTAAGCTGTTTGGTTCTAGTGAAGATGCTAATTCAAGCAAAGGCTCGTAGGTTATCTCACGAGCTGCTCTTGCTCTTGCTTCAAAGCTTGGCAAAAATCTTGAGTGCTGATGCGGCTCTAATGGAAATCCTGTGGAAACTGCTCGCAGTTTTATCAGTTTAACTAAGGCATCCGAAACAGGAATCAGTTTAGTTATCTTATCCATCAGATATTCAATTTCTTCAGAATTCAGAGCGGATTTGGTAGAAGTGTTACTGTTCATAATCTCTAAATCCAAAAAATGAAGTAAAAGTGTCTGGGAACAACTTGCCAATATTGTCTTGTTATAAAACGGCGATCGCGCAACATCAATGATTAAAGCTTCAATGCAGCACGAGTTTGTGAGCCGACAATGCCGTCAACCATCTCAAATTCTAAAGATCTCTGAAATGCCCGTGTTGAATGTTGCGGGCAAATTGCTTTGCTCCATCTAAAGTGCATTGTGATGGGTCATTGGGAGGGTTTTGATTGTCTGTGTGGTGAACAATGATGTAATGAGGGGAAGTGACTAGAAAGGGAAATGTTCCTGAAACGGGAGGTTTAGCATCCCACTCATTGGTTGTGATGACTTTGGCAGTAAAAGGCATGACGATTGTTCCTCAAAAATGATTTGAAATAGATGACCAAAACCTCCGAGGTTTAAGCCACTCTGTCGGTCACGATGCTTGATTCTTGGTTAAAACCTCCGAGGTTTGCGTAAGTCCTAGATCTACGATCGCGGCTCATGGATTGTGATAACCGCGATTGCAAGTATGGTTTGAGAAGTTTAGGTGCTTTCTGACTAAGCAGGTAATCCAAAAACTTATGCGTTTGGGTTCCTACAATTCCGTCTTTACCTAATCCGGTTGTCTTCTGAAAATTTTTGATCGCGACCTGAGTTATATAGTCATAAACGTCAGTTACCTACCTGGTTCACTGGTTGAGGCATTAATTTTGATTTTGTTGCCTTCTTGTGTCGCTGAGAAGTCAGATTCATTGTTTCCAGGTTGAGCAAGACCCGCAGGAACCGCGATCGCGGTTCCTGCTAAACCCAAGGCAGCAGTCAGTTTTGTATCAGTAATGTTTGGGGTGAACACAGCCAAGATCGCAACGGCTCCTCCGATCGCTGCCAAAAAGAGCGGGGTTGAAGCGCGAATGATCTCTGGAATAGATACACTTTTAGGTCGTTCTCGTTCGGTTGTTGAAGCGGCTGAACTCGCGGGTTGTTCAGGATTCGTTTCTGAAGTGGATGTAGGCATGAGTTGTTCACACTCCATAATCTGGTTTTATTGTTTGTGAGTCTGCACATGAGCAGGATGAGAAGATCCTCTGAGATTCTTTCGCACGTTAATTGAGTAAATCCTATCTGGATGAACTGCTCTTCGTCAGTCGGTAAGAGGTCGGATAAAAGTCAGATGACCTCAAAGTTACCGGGAACTTCTCCAGGTCTGTCTGGAATCGAGAATTTCTCGGTGAATATAATCGACACCCCCCCGCTGTTCACCTGAGTCATGACGATCGACGAAACCTTGCAAACGATCGTGCGCCTGCTCCTTCAAGGACGTTTGGCAGGAGAAGGGCGTGGAGAGGTAAACACGCTGCCAAACTCTAGCTGAAATTACTTCCGTCGATCGTCAATCTAGGAACGCCAAAACTCAAGTCAATGGAATGAAAGCATCTCTATGGAACGCCAAAGCTCAAGTCAATGGAATGAAAGCGTTGGTAGGGAATGCTAGCGCTTAAATCGATGTAATAAAAGCGTTCCTGAGAAAAACTGAGGCTCAGGTTTGTTCGACGAAAGCATTCCTAAGTAACCCCAACACCCAAGTCGATCTAATTTAACGTCAGTTCGATGAGTTCTCTTACTTCGTTATTCAGCGCCTCAGCCCCCTAAATCCCCCAAAATTTGGGGACTTTGAACCGGAAATCTTGGCTTGAAGTCCCCAAATTTGGGGGATTTAGGGGGCTGCCCAGATTTGCAACCGTAGCGAAAAGCTTGATCGGATTCACGTTGTTTCCGTACAATTGCCAACTTGAAGGCGAGTTTACTCAAGCTCCACGGGAATGATCCTTGAATTCTCTGAGGGTTTGGCAAAACTCAGGCGGTTAGAGTGCAACTGCAAACATTAGCAAAGGGTGCATTCCGATGCCTCGGCAAAAACGCAATTCCCAATCATTAGAGCGAGCGCAACACCGCGCTATTAGTCTACAGTCAATTGATCCTGCCCTCGATCTCGGCAGAAGCTTGACCTTAGCGGCTTATCAAACTGCGATCGCAACCCACAAAACCCATTTGGATGATTACAATCGCACTTTGTCTGCGATCGAACAACTGGCACTTGCGGTTGAGGAATCTGAGAAGGTGTTAAAAGATCTGAGTGAGCGGATGCTGCTGGGCGTGGCTGCCTTTTATGGCAAAGACAGCGAGGAATATGTAATGGCGGGGGGTGCCCGCAAGAGCGATGTGGCGCATACCATGTCGAAAGCTCGAATGGGCGTACCCAAGAAAAAAGCGCCAGCGGACGCAGCCTGAGTCAATGGGTTTGAGGTGATCCGGTTGGTTTGAATTGCCACTTTGCTGATTGTTTAGCGGGGTGGTTTTTTGGGGCTGGTTGTTCAGCTAGGTTAGTCGAAATAGAAGATAACTCTGTTTCAAATCCTGAGTTTGAGGAAGAAGAAGCTTGGGCAGGAGCCGTTAACGTGATAGCAAATAGTAGAAGTGCCGAAAGAACAATGGCTTTGGATATTTTGTGCTTCATAATCTGTTGTGGTTATGTTGGCTGCTCTTTAAGTCCACTTGCGCCCGAATTGGTAGCTGCATTTGTTTTGGCATCTGGTACGAGAGGGCAAGAGGTTTCTGTCAGCGCGCCCACGATGATCTTCCAAATACCGTCCACCTTACGCATGGTGTAATTTAAGTTGAAGCACTCAAGGAACGTTTCTTGGTGTTCTTCCTTGCATTTTTTGAGACGAATGACACGTCCAGTCACGATCGCCAAGTTATCGCTAAGTTGCTGAACTTCAAGTGTTTTAGTATAACTTTGAGTAAAACAACGCCGCTTCAGATCTTTGATCACCGTGCTGAAGCCGAAGTAACCAACGATTGGGTTCCCGATTACAGCAGCTTTTTCAGGTGAAATGAGCATTGCTGGGAAGTGAAAAAAAGGAAGCACTTTTGCAGGGTCAAGTGCTTGGAAAGCATCTGCATATTGCTGAAATGCCTTCTCGATCAGGTCTTTTTCGTCTGTCATGATGAATGCTCCAAAAAGTTGATGATGGCTGTTGCGGTAGAATCTGGATGGCTGAAACAGAAAGCATGGGCAGCATCTTTGATGGTTTCTTGTTTAGCACCAGAGATTTTTTGGGTCAAAATATCGCTGTTTTGTGGGGGAATAACGCGATCGCGATCCCCAGTGATCACTAGCGTAGGGGCTGTAATCTTTCCCAACAGATTGCAAGTATCGTGACTGCTCATCGCATATAACTGACGCGCTAAAGCATCCCCTTTGCTGTGAAGCGGTGTAGTTGTTTGGAAAAATTTTCCTAAATCGAGTTGATGCTGCTGGATGAACTCTGGTGTGAAGAGCAACTCCAGAAGATTGCCGTTGAATAAGTGGCTCAAAGCTCCAAATTGACTACAAGTTCCTCCAGCCATTGTGCAGCCGAGAATCAGCTTATTCAGTTGGTCAGCGTGATTGAGGGCAAAGTGTTGGGCAATCATGCCGCCCATGCTGACACCCAATACATTAGCTCTAGGCTCACCCAACGCATCGAGTAAAGCTGCGGCATCGTCTGCCATCTGATCAATAGTATAGGCATGGGGCGATCGACTGGTTTCTCCTGCATCCCGGTTATCAAATAGAATCACTTTGTAATGCTGTGAGAGTAGCTCAGGGAGTTTTGTGCCCCAATCTAATAGGCTGAAGCTGAGACCCATAATCATTAACAGTGGATCGCCCTGACCTTGAATTTTGTAGTTGATATCTAGATCGCCAATAGTGACTTTAGGCATATCATTTGATTAAGAGAAGGGACAAGAATCAAGCTCAGATCATGGAGAAGACTCCATCACTTGGAGATCGCACCCCTAATCGATGAGTTAAATGTAGCCGATGACTAATCCACTTGGCGGTCGGTGAAAGGTCAGATAAAAGTCAGTTTTTTCCTGAGAGGAGCGGCTGGATATGGGTATTTCATTAAAACTGAGCTTCGCTGCGGGTATTGTAGACAGATTGTAGACAGTCTTCAAAATCGTCTCCTTGCCATTTTCCGGCGTGACGCAGGATCGATCACCCAGAGCCAGGACGGAGGGAAGGCTGGTCTTGAAGTAGGGTCTTGAAGTAGATGAGGGTTTGCTCGATCGCGTCTTCAGGAGCAGTTTCGATCGTTTGCAACAGTTCCTCTTTGAGCGATGACATCCGTTGCCTCCGGTTGCTCTATGGTCACTTTTCTATTCTATATTTACCCTGTCTCTCCTTCACGAGTGGTTACTGGTGATTCCGCGATCATCTGAGCATTGATCAGTGTGAAGATGCGATCGAGTTCGGTAATGCCAGCAAATTCAGCAGCTTCGGCGTGGAGCAAGATGCCGATTTATGATTGGATAAGCTAGTGATGAGTCGATGTCGATGATTTTTATTATTCAAGAGCGGGCAACACCAGAGCAAATGCGGCAAATGCTTCTGGAGTTGGGGATTTATATTAAAATTGCAGTAGATGTTCAGCAAGAGATTTTGGCGGGAGGCGGAGAACTTCATGCGGATTGTGAGCGTATCTTACTCAAGAATGGCAGTCAACAATCTGCGATTTGGGGAGCAGACTGGTATCCACTGAAGCAGACGATCGGTTATGAATCGATTATCAATATCCGGTCTGGCGATAATAACCGTTCAATGGAGGTTCAAGATCCTGAGTTGCGATCGCAAATGCATCAGATTATTCATTCACTTCTGGGAGGTGTTCTATGGCAATAAATTGGGAGATGCTGAAGACTCGTTATTTGCGATCGGAACCAATGGCGCAGCTAGAGAGCTTAGTTCTTAATCTCACGCGGATTCAAACGTTGGTAGAGAATCAGGATGGCGAAGAAGTTGCAAAGCATCTGGTTCGGGAGAGTCAGTTTTTCATTGAATGGACAGTTTCGAGTTTAGATTTGGAACAGAATATGATACTGGCAACGGATCTAGCAGATCTTCAGCGTCAGCTTAGTGTGTGGAAGTTAGACTGGTCGGAGTATTGGGAAAATCTTCAACAAAGGCAACAGATTGCACAAATATCGAAGCAATGGTGCGATCGACTGGGAAATTTCTATTTGCCGTTGATTCAAGCGTCGTAAGATAATGTTGATCGCGTTCAAAGGGATGATGAACCGAGAGATTACACCAGGATGAGATCGGTTGATAAAACAGCGATCGCAACCTGGTGAGAAGGTATAATCGCTCTCAGTTCAAAAGCGTGTGACTCTGAAATCATGCCATGAAAAGACATAGAGAGAGTTATTTAAAATAGAGCAACCTGATCGTGACATTAAAACCGTTGCCACTTTGTAAAATTAGTACAGTTTGGTCGTTCTTGTCGAGAATACATACCAGCGTCATCGCCGCCTACAATGGTAATAGTCACCTTCCCATCATCAAGTAACAATACTTCGGACAATTTTTGGTGGAGGTGGTAGACAGAAAAGCTATCGAACCGATAGGGTGCTGATTAGAACAAACAAGCACAAGTTCGATAGC
>JAYVFW010000168.1:0-5159 GCA_043772715.1 Phormidesmis sp.
ACATTCAGGTGGTGGCAACCACGATGTCAATGGATGACAACGTTCCGCCCGATGTGTTGGCTGTGACCGGGGCATCGATCGCCGTCATGCTGGCAAAAATTCCGTTTAACGGACCGATGGCAGCCGTGCGGGTTGGCTTAGTGGGCGACGATTTTGTGATCAACCCCACCTACAAAGAAATTGAGTCAGGCGACCTCGATTTAGTCGTGGCTGGCACACCCGATGGCGTGATCATGGTCGAAGCCGGAGCCAATCAGCTTCCTGAGCAAGACATGATCGAAGCGATCGACTTTGGCTATGAAGCGGTGCGTGACCTGATTCAGGCACAGCGCGACTTTATGGCAGAAATGGGCATCGAGTTAGTGACCGAAGAAGCACCTCCGGTCGATCCGACTTTAGAGAACTTTATCCGCGATCGTGCCACTGCCCCAGTCAAAGAAGTTTTGGGCAGATTTGAGAAAGACAAGGCGATCCGCGAAGCCGCTTTAGATGAAGTCAAAGGCTCGATCTCAAAAGAAATCGAAGCGTTGCCCGATGAAGATCCGGTGAAAGTAGCGGCGGCGGCGAATGCAAAAGTTCTCAGCAACACCTTTAAAGAGGTGACCAAAACGCTGATGCGTCGCCAAGTGATTGATGATGGGATGCGCGTCGATGGTCGCAAGCTAGACGAGATTCGTCCGATTTCTTGCCAAGTCAGCGTCTTACCTCGTCGCGTTCACGGCAGCGGCTTGTTTAACCGGGGGCTAACTCAAGTGCTATCAACCGTGACGCTGGGCAGCCCTGGGGATGCTCAAGCGCTAGACGATCTGCACCCCGATGAGCAAAAACGCTATATGCACCACTACAACTTCCCGCCCTACTCAGTGGGTGAAACGCGACCGATGAGATCGCCGGGTCGTCGCGAAGTGGGTCATGGTGCCCTCGCAGAACGGGCATTGATTCCCGTGTTGCCGTCTAAAGAGCAGTTTCCCTACGTGATTCGCGTCGTGTCTGAGGTGCTGTCTTCTAACGGCTCAACGTCAATGGGTTCTGTGTCTGGCTCGACCCTGGCGTTAATGGATGCTGGAGTGCCACTGGTGAAACCTGTGAGTGGCGCCGCAATGGGCTTGATCAAAGAAGGCGACGAAATTCGCATTCTCACTGACATTCAAGGGCTTGAAGATTTCTTAGGCGACATGGACTTTAAAGTTGCCGGAACCGACACCGGAATTACAGCTTTGCAGCTTGACATGAAAATTTCAGGCTTGCCAATGGAAGTGATCGCGGAGGCCATCACCAAGGCGCAACCCGCCCGACTTCACATCTTGAGCAAGATGATGGAAGCGATTGACACGCCTCGCAGTGAAATGTCGCCTTTTGCGCCTCGCTTGCTGACGATCAAGATCGATCCTGAATTTATCGGCATGATCATCGGGCCGGGTGGTAAGAATATCAAGGGCATCACCGAAGAAACCGGAGCCAAAATCGACATTGACGATGATGGCACGATCACGATTTCGGCGGTGGATGGCGAGAAAGCAAAACACGCTCGCAGCATCATCCAGGGCATGACGCGCAAGCTGAGTGCAGGTGATGTCTTTGTCGGCAAAGTGACCCGAATTATTCCGATCGGGGCCTTTGTTGAGTTCCTCCCTGGCAAAGAAGGAATGGTGCATATCTCTCAGCTCGCTGATCATCGAGTCGGCAAGGTTGAAGATGAAGTCGCAGTGGGCGATGAAGTGATCATCAAGATTCGCGAAATCGACAATCGGGGTAGAGTTAACCTGACTCGTTTAGGCATTCACCCTGATGAAGCTACGGCTGCTCGTGAAACAGCTACCGACAAATAGACCTTAAATCAATCAATTCAACGATCGTCCTTCATGCCATTGAAGGACGTTTTTATGAGCGCAACTTGTGAGGAAATTTCGTTAGCTACGAAACTTTAGAAAACTAGGACTTACGCAAACATCGGAGGTTTTAACCAAGCATCGTGACCGACAGAGTGGCTTAAACCTCCGATGTTTTGGTCAAAATGCGTAAGTCCTAAAAACGTCAGTTCGATGAGTTTTTTACTGCGTTGTCGGCGGCTTCTGCCCCCTAAATCCCCCATTTTGGGGGACTTTGAACCGGAGATCTTGGCTTGAAGTCCCCCAGAATTGGGGGACTTAGAGGGCGTTCCCAGATTGGCAATCGTCGTGGGAAATCTTATCGAATTCGCCTGAAAAAAAGCGCTGCTGACTGACCCAATCAGCAACGCCATCGCGAACCCACTCCTTGCAAAGACGACTATTCGGTGTCGTCGTGGGCAAATCGGTTGTAGAGGAAATCTAACGCGTAGTTCCGCAACTTATAGTATTCGGGGGCTTCCATGATCCGCGCTCGATCGCGAGGGCGACGAAACGGAATGTCTAGCACTTCGCCAATGTCAGCCGCAGGGCCGTTGGTCATCAGCACCAAGCGATCGGACAGAAATAACGCTTCGTCAATGTCATGGGTAATCATCAAAACCGTACAGCGATGATCGTTCCAGATTTTGAGGAGTTCTTCTTGCAGCTCTTCTTTAGTGATGGCATCCAATGCGCCAAAGGGTTCATCTAAGATCAGCACTTCAGGGCGAATGGCCAAGGCACGGGCGATCGCGACTCGCTGCTTCATGCCGCCCGAAATCTGCGGCGGCTTTTTCTCCATTGAGTCTGCCAGACCGACCATTGCCAGGTGTTCTTTAACGATGCGCGTTTTCTCAGCTTTAGACTTTTCGGGGTAGACCGAATTCACGCCCAAATAGACGTTTTCAAACACGCTTAACCAAGGCAGCAGCGCATATCCTTGAAAAACAACCATGCGATCGGGTCCCGGTTTGACGATCGGTTTGCCTTGCAGTCGCACTTCGCCTTCGGTCGGATGAGAAAACCCACTGACCATATTCAGCAGCGTCGATTTACCGCAGCCAGAGTGACCAATCACGCAAATAAATTCGCCTTCATCAACGGTGAGGTTTACATCCTTAAGAACGGTGTAGCCGTCGCCGTCTTTAGTAGGGTAGACCTTAGAGACGCGATCGACGACCAGAAAAGGAGTCTGATCAGCAGAAGAATCAGCAGCCTGTAAATTTTGAATTGCTGTAGTCATTGCCATTTGCGTTAACGTTAACGTTTGCATTTACGAAAAGAATGACGTTGGGGCGCGTCATGACTGCACCCTCCCAGGAGCATTTGATTCGTCATCGCCGAGATCTTCGCCCCCTAAATCCCCCAATTCTGGGGGACTTTGAGCAGGGATCTTGTTCCCCCAGAATTGGGGGCTAGGCAGTGTTTTAAAACCCTTAGAAGCCCCCCAAATTGGGGGTTGGGGGCTTTTAGTCGTTCAAAGTCCCCCAGTTTGGGGGATTTAGGGGGCTGAAGCGCTGAA
Organism: Phormidesmis sp.; assembly: GCA_043772715.1. Taxonomy (GTDB): domain Bacteria; phylum Cyanobacteriota; class Cyanobacteriia; order Leptolyngbyales; family Leptolyngbyaceae; genus Phormidesmis_A. The sequence continues at coordinate 3,391 of JAYVFW010000168.1, forward strand.
TAACGAAGCGCCAGAAGTTTTAAACCACGCCCTGGGAGCGTATTCAATGCCGAAAAGGGATTAAGCCGATCGCGCCAGAGGTTTCTCAACCGCAACTTCTGCCATATAAATATCGTGTTTGATTTTGAGATTGTTGAGATATTCGATCGGGTCATCGGCACTAAAGTTGACCCCATCAAATAATTGAATCGCGCCACGACTGTAGGTCAGATCCGACAGCCCTAACTCTCGTGCAGCAATGCTAAACACACTAACTTTGCTGACTCGCTCTAGAATCTCAACCCAGTTGCGAGGAAACGGAATATCGCCCCAGCGTGCCATCTGCGTCATCATCCACAAATGCTCAGTGCGGCTTGGACGGTTGACCCCTTGCCCATAAAACTGGTGGTGAGCATATGCTTTAGGCGACGGTTGCAGATCGCAGACCCGATTGTTGGGGTCGCCGAGATGAATAAATTCCAACTCAGAGCTTAAATATTCGCCGCGGGAAAGAATCTCGCGAATCTCCTCATGATTGGCTTCATCGGTGCAATAACGACACGCTTCTAACAGCGCTTTCACAAGTGCCACATGGGTGTTGGGATAGGCGTTTGCCCAATCTTCTCGCACTCCTAAAACTTTACCCGGATGACCATTCCAGATCTCTAAATCAGTGGCGATCGTATAGCCAATTCCCTCAACCGCTGCGCGAATATTCCACGGTTCGCCAACACAATAGCCGTCAATGCTGCCGGCTTGTAGGTTGGCGACCATTTGAGCCGGGGGCAACGTCGTAATCGAGATATCGCGATCGGGGTCAATTCCGCCTGCTGCTAGCCAATAGCGCAGCAATAAATTGTGCATTGACGCAGGATGCACCACACCAAAGATATGCTGTTTGTCAGCCGTGTCTAGCAGCATTCGCTTCAGATCATCTAACGTGTGTACGCCCTGATCATAAAAGCGTTTATCAAGCGTAATCGCGTTGCCGTTGCGGGTGAGGGTGAGAGCGCTGACGATCGGAATCGATTTGCCATCCATGCCGCCGACGGTCATCCAAACGGGCATCCCAGACGGCATCTGAGCTGCGTCGAGATATCCACCTGCAATGCCATCTTGAATGCCGCGCCAGCTTGATTCGCGCACTAGATGCACTTCGTCTAAGCCGTGGTGAGCAAAGAATCCTTTTTCTTGGGCGATCGCCAATGGCGCACAGGCGACCAACGGGACAAAGCCAATCTCTAGATTGATTTTCTCTAACCCATGACGCGCCACAGCAGCCGTCTTTCTTGCACGGAGTTTTTTAATTTGCTTTTGCTGATTGAGAAAGTAAATAATTTCGCTGCGATAGCTGTAGTAATTGGGATGGCTAATCACCTCCATCCGTTTGCGAGGGCGAGGAATGTCAATGTCTAAAATCTGACCGATTTTAGATTCGGGCCCGTTGGTGAGCATGACAACGCGATCGGACAGCAAAATCGCCTCGTCAACATCGTGCGTCACCATCACAGTAGTGACGTGATTTTCTTCGCAGATTTCCATCAGCTTTTCTTGCAGGTTGCCGCGAGTCAGGGCATCAAGTGCGCCAAACGGCTCGTCAAGCAGCAAAAGCTTGGGTTTGATGGCAAAGGCACGAGCGATCGCGACGCGCTGTTTCATGCCGCCAGAGAGCTGGTCAGGTGGCTTATCTGCTGCGTGGCGCAGCCCCACCATATCGATGTGGTGCTCAACAATTTCACTGCGTTCGGCAGCAGGCAGATGTCCTAAAACATTCTTCACAGCCAGCTCGA
>JAYVFW010000169.1:0-5157 GCA_043772715.1 Phormidesmis sp.
GGGCGGTTTGCGGCATCTTACATTTAATTAGGTCTGTCTACTTAGTAGCAAATTCGGACATCTTTGGCAGCGTAGGCTTGGCAAATTTCAGGGGTGCGATCGCTAGAGGCGTTATCCGCCAGAATGATCTCAAAATCAGTAAATGTTTGAGCCAAAAGCGACTCTAAAGCAGCTTCTAAAAAATCTTCGCCGTTAAAAACAGGCATTCCGATTGACACAAGAGGTAGATTGCCTTGCATATAGGTTGTATGACTGGCAGAAGGGCTTAATCTAATTAATTATCTACTCACCTCCTAATGATTTGAGTGAATTCAGGGTGCAGTTTCAATATTTTTTTGATAAGAAATCGCTATTTTGCAGTCAGCTTTGGGTAGGCGATGCGCTGGTGGTTTGATTGTTGCCAGACTTGGACAAAGATTTGAGCGATCGTGTCCATCTCTTCTCGCGTCAAACCCGTCTCGGCGAGTTGCCCATCTTGCCAACGGGCGCGCAGAATTTTGTTAATCATATTCAGCGCATCTTCAGGCGTGGCATCTTTGAGCGATCGCAGCGCCGCCTCACAAGAATCTGCAACCATCACGATCCCCGTCTCGCGTGACTGAGGAGCCGGGCCCGCATAGCGAAAATCATCATCGTTGACCGCTTTAGTCAGGTCTTGCTGCGAAATCTGCTGGGCCTGATGATGAAAATAACTGATCAGCATCGAACCCTGATGTTCTGGAATAAATGCCTGAACGACCTTCGGCAACCGCGCTCTACGTGCCATCACAATGCCTTCAGTGACGTGCTTTCTAATAATCGCCGCACTCTCCCAGGGGTCATTAATCAGATCGTGTTTGTTGGGCCCACCCATCTGATTTTCGATAAAGCCCAGCGGATCGTGCATCTTGCCGATGTCATGGTAGAGCGTTCCCGTTCTCACAAGTTCTACATTGCAGCCTAATTCTCGTGCGGCGGCTTCGGCGAGTGTGGCAACAAATAGCGTGTGCTGAAAGGTGCCGGGAGTTTCTGCGGCCAGTCGCTTGAGTAAAGGACGATTGGGATTTGCCAGCTCGACTAAGCGAATGGTGGTCACTAAATCAAACAGGTTTTCGAGGTAGGGACTCAGCCCGATCGCCACCACACTCCATGCCAAACCCAACAGGGCTTCGATCACAGCGGCTCCTAGAATCCCATACCAAACCATTCCCGATGCCACACTGAGAATCAAAAACAGGGTGCCTTGAGTCAACCCAACTGCAATGCCTAATAAGGCAAGTTCTTCACGCGATCGCAGTCTCCCCCCAAAAAATGCCGCCAGCAAGCCGCCAGCAACACTCGGCAACCAATGACTCACCCCAAGCGTCATGCCCATCGGCAAAAGCCCACTCAGAAGCCCAATGAGAGTTAGCGCCATCGCAGACCCGTAGAAAGTGCCCATCAGCAGCCCGATCGCAGGCAAGTTTGTAGATGGAACGCCCAACGTCATGAGCAGCGGCGTAGTCAGCGTCAGCAGCCACACGAGAACGTAGTCTCGATTTCGCAAGCCCTTGACGTGAAATCGTCGATCGACAAACCAAAACAGCACCACTGCCCCACTCACCACCATCCCAAACGCGATGAAGCCGAGCCAATTGGTGCCTCTAAGACTGAGATTAAACGAATCGAGCAGCACAAATTCTCGTTGAGTGATCGTCTGCCCCGCCCCAACAATCACTTCGCCCTGCCGAACTGAAACCACCTCTGGCTTGACTTCTTGAGCCGCTTGTTCTGCTTTGAGCTTGCTTTGCTCTTCATCTTTGACGAGATTGGGTTGCAGGGTTGTCAGCAGCAGTTTAGCCGCGATCGTTCTCAGCTCTGGCGCAATGCCAACCTGAGTTTGCAGATTAACCGCGTTTTCTAGCAGACTTTGGGGCAGTCCCGGCGGGATGCCTTGGGCAAGAATGCGATCGTTGACTTGCGTGATTTGAAGCTGCAACTGCTCCCAGTCAGAATCAGATAGGTCTAAAAAAGCAGCGTCATAAAGATCGCCAAATTGAGCCGTTGTCGGATCTTTGAGGGTCGCGATCGCAGCAGCATAGCGTCGGCGCGTCTCGGTCACTTTATCGAGCAACACGGCAAGAGTTTGAGGAGTGCCCGATCGCCGATAGGTTTGCAACTCTGCGATCGCTTCACCTTGAGCGGGATTGGCGATCGGCGGCTTGGGGAAATTTGGCACAGCAGGTTTGCCAGCCACCTGTTTAATCGGCGCTTTTTCCTGCAAGGCGGCTAAGACTCCTCGCCACTCACCTTCTTCGACCTTTCGCAGATAGCGTTGGGTTTGTGCCGAAAGTGTTTTAGTGTCCACAAACGGATATGCCCCAGCCAATTGCCGAAAGGTGTTGCCCCTCGCAAACGTAGCTTGTAGATCTTGATGAATCTGATCGTTGATTCGTGAATCTGCCATTAAAACGGTGATGGCGATCGTCCGAGCCGCTTTGCGTTTTTCTTCGGTGGCTTGCGTGTCAATGAAGCTTGCGTCAGCAGGTGCTTGAATAGTCTGAGACGAGACTTTGCCGACGCTTAACTGCGGCTGATTATAAAACCGTTGCCCAAAAGCGCTCGTGATCGAAATGACCGTGATGGCAACGACGATCGTCGGATGCACCCCTTCTCGAAAGCTGAGGCGTTTTCGCAGACGTTTGCTGCCCTGCGACAGATTTGCCGATGCCGGAATCGAAGACAAGATCAAGCGCGGCAACCCCGAATTTAACGCCTTCTGCAAAGATTTGCCAGAACTGATGCATATCTGTTGAATTCGTCGTGCCAAAGACTGAAGAGATCGCATAGATGCTGACGGGTGAGGTAATGCGGAACAGCCAAATCGAGAGGAAGACGAAGCGTTGATTAAATCGACTGCAATACAAGTGTCTTATGGAATAGCTTCTCTCCTCTAGACTTCACATTTTATCTGCATAATTCAACTATAAAAATTCACTCAAGCGATATTAAGATGACTGGCGACTACATCGCTTTTCGGATTACTTGCGGAGCCGCGATCGCCGCAACTTGCCTAAATTCTTTTGAGGAGGTTAGAGGATTATAAACGCCAGACCAGCTTGCGAGTAAGCGATTCGCCATCTCTAAAAGGTCGGACTGGGTAACAATTTGCTCAGAAGGAGCTTCCCAGGAGTCGAGCGCTAACTGCCACTCGATCGGAATGCCGCTCATGCTGTTAAATGCCCCAGACAATGCGCCAGTCAACGCACCCACAATCGACGATCGAGTGCCTGTCTGTGCGGCTCTCAATAAGGCTAGCCGCAGATCGTGGGGAGTGCTGAGAAAACAGTAGAACGCTAGCCCGATTGTTTCGTCATGGTCTGAATTTGGGGTCAGACGATCGAGCGCAGTTTCTAATCCTGCTTGCTCATCGAGTAGCCCCTGAACTTGCTCAAGCTGATTGATGCTAGCAGTCTCTTCTCGGCTCTGAGATTGGAGATCGGTAATAATTGTGGGAATCAGAGTGAGGGGATCGAGCTTTTCTTGCAAAGCCTCAGCGATCGCGCATCCTACCGCAAAGCTTGGTGGTTGGGCGATTGCCGAATGCTGCTCCGCCACCTGATTTAACATTTGCCGCAGTTTCAAGCGGTCTTCATGAAAAAACAACGCCACGGGTAAGAGCGCAATAGTAGTTTCTCCTGCCGTTTTTGGCATCAGTTTCTCACAAAATTCAGCCGCGTCAAATCGGTTGTGCTGAAGAAACTGCTGAGTATAGAACTGAGTCACGGCTGCCCATTGAAGTTTGGACAGAGACTCTCTATTTAGATGCTGAAGAGAATGAAGCCCGATCGTTTCTCCTAAAACTGCCCCCAGCAGGGTGGCTTGAAATCGATGCAGAAGCGCGTATTGCATGAGTTTGATTCGTGAACATAACGGTAAGGGCATGACCCGCCGTGCCCTCTCGCGGTTGATCGTCACGTAGTGAGTTTATCGCATAAAATAGTTCTGTTTAGATCACGGTCTACAATCCTGCTAAAGGCTAAGTCTCATGAATCGATGCCCGATCAATGCCCCAAAAACCAACACTATTTCACGATCGTGGATGTTTTGTGGCGTACTCGGTTTTGTGTGCTTGGGTAGTTTGAGTGTTCAAAGCGCTGCCAGTGTCGAGAGCCGAGCTTTAACTCTATCGCAAGCCCCCACTCTAGAGCGTCCTAATTCTGGTTCTGCGAGTGAGAAAACGAGTCGATCGACGCTGCGATCGGGCAGTCGCGGCGCTGATGTGACCGAGCTTCAAGCTACCCTGAGATTGTTAGGATTCTACGCTGGCACGATAGATGGCTTTTTTGGAGACACCACTGTCGTAGCAGTTGGGCGATTTCAGGAAGCCGCGGGGCTGGGTAAAGATGGTGTTGTTGGGCCTGCTACCTGGGAGCGCTTGTTTCCTCCTGACCCGATCGCGATCGCTCCGACTCCGACAGTTACGCCTCGCGCCCCGGCGTTGCCCCGATCAAGCGAAACGCCTCCCAGACCAACGCCCGAAGCGACTCCCACTTCTGCTACCTTTCCCATTCTCAGAAAAGGGATGAGCGGCGATGCCGTCAGAGGATTGCAAGAACGGCTGCGATCTCTGGGCATATTTGAGGGCGTAATAGACGGCGCATTTGGCGAAGCCACCGAAGCCGCAGTTAAGGCAGCTCAACGCAAATATCAGCTTGACCCCGATGGAGTAGTCGGGCCCGGAACCTGGAGTGCAATTTTGCGCTAAAACGAGGTTTTGTCGTTGATTATTTCGTCTGATTAACTGATATGAACTTTATAAAACAATTACGCTTCAGTTCTGATTTGGGTGCTAACTTAAATGTAGACACAAAAGAAGCAAAGCGCTTCTCTCAATAAAAACTTTCGATTAAGGCTTGTGTCTCCTGCTTTAATCAAATCGCAGAGCCTGATTCTATTGATCACGATTTCAAAGATTAGTTTTAGGTCGTCTCACTTCACTTCAAATTTAATTATTTGAGACTTCAATGCCTAACTAAAAGTGCAGCCTGAATTGGCTGAGAAACTGATCAATAAGCGGTGTTATTGCGAAGTTAACCCTACTTTGTCTTTTGTTGATTGAACACCCGCTACGATCGATTAACCTACTGTTCTTAAAGGATCTAGCCATCTTCCGCTAGATCCTTTGACGTTTAAATG
>JAYVFW010000170.1:0-16219 GCA_043772715.1 Phormidesmis sp.
ACAAACTCAGCAGCAAGAATCCTGAGCACAAAAACCAGCACTTGGGCAAAGCAGGCAGCGAGAAGTATCGCAACTGGAGAGCCAAAATCGCAAAGGGAAGTAGTTGCCAAGCTAGAGCAGCAGATCTACTTAGTTTAGTGAACCTCTCTCGAAACCATGACACCGCCAGTTGTTGATGCCAAGATGGTGGGAACCCTGATTATGGCACCTGCCATGTTGATGATTGGTTTGGTCATGTCAGATTTCAAGCAACCTGAATTTAGTCGATCAGTTCAGGAGATGTGTCAGCGTGGTGGTCTGACCCAAGCAGAACTAGCTGCCAGGATCGAGGTGTCATATTACTCCGTTAACCGATGGGAGAACTAGAAAACAATGCAGTTTCTCTTGCTTTGAAACGGCTGGAGGAAATTCTATATGAGATGGAAGATCGCGGTGCAGACTTACTGGAAGAATATTTTCCTACTAAAAATCGGAAGTAGCTATGGCATCAGCGAACCAAAACCCTGAACAACAAGCCCGCGATCGCATTGATGATCTCCTAAAGCAAGCAGGTTGGGACGTTCAGCCCAAAAAGAAAATTAACCTGACTGCGAGTTTAGGGGTTGCTGTTCGGGAATATCAGACGGATGCTGGACCGGCTGACTATGTGCTGTTTGTTGATCGGCAGCCTGTGGGCGTGATTGAAGCCAAACGGGAAGAAGAAGGGCATCGCCTCACAGTGGTTGAAGAGCAATCGAGTGAATATGCCGATAGCAAGCTGAAATACATTCACAATCAGCCTTTGCCTTTTGTCTACAAGAGCACTGGCATTCTCACCCGCTTCACAGATCGCCGTGACCCCAAGCCTCGCTCCCGTCCGGTCTTTTCGTTTCATCGTCCTGAGACGTTTCAGGCTTGGTCAAAACAAGAGAAAGCGCTGAGGGCACGGTTGCTAGATTTGCCCGACCTCCCGACTGAAGGGCTGAGAGACTGTCAAATTCGCGCCATCAATAACCTAGATCAGTCATTTAAAGCCGCTCGTCCTCGTGCCTTGATTCAGATGGCGACCGGGAGTGGCAAAACCTTTACGTCGGTCAACTTTATCTATCGGTTGTTGAAGTTTGCTAAAGCTCGACGAGTCTTGTTTTTAGTGGATACCAAGAACCTAGGCGAACAGGCAGAGCAGGAGTTTATGTCCTTTACGCCCAATGACGACAATCGTAAGTTCACCGAACTCTATGCGGTGCAGCGGTTGAAGTCGAGCTATGTGGCAACTGATAGTCAGGTCTGCATTTCCACGATTCAGCGGCTCTACTCTATTCTCAAAGGGGAGGATCTCGATGATCAAGCAGAGGAAGCCAATCCGAATGAACTGGTGCAGCCCAAAGCACCGCTGCCTGTCGTTTATAACGATCGTCTACCGATCGAGTTCTTTGACTTCATTGTGATTGATGAGTGCCACCGATCGATCTACAACATCTGGAAGCAGGTGCTGGATTATTTTGATGCCTTCTTGATCGGGCTGACGGCAACCCCAGACAAACGCACTTTTGGCTTCTTTAACGAAAATGTAGTGAGTGAATATACCCACGAGCAGGCGGTGATCGACGGGGTGAATGTAGGGTATCTGCCCTACATCATTGAGACAGAAATTACGAAGGATGGCAGCCGACTGGTTGCCAAGGAATATGTGGAAAAGCGAGCGAAGCTGACTCGCACTCAGCGATGGGAACAACTGGATGAAGAGGTCACGTATTCTGCGCGGCAACTGGATCAGAAAGTGGTCAACCCTAGCCAGATTCGCAATGTGATTCGGGCCTTCCGAGATAAGCTGCCGGAGATCTTTCCCAATCGGCAGGAGGTTCCGAAGACGCTGATTTTTGCCAAGGATGATAGCCACGCCGATGACATCATCAAGGTCGTGCGGGAAGAGTTTGGGGAGGGGAATGCTTTTTGTAAAAAGGTGACGTACAAGGCAGAGGAAGACCCTAAATCGGTGCTGGCGCAGTTGCGGAATGATTATTATCCCCGGATTGCGGTCACAGTAGACATGATTGCGACGGGCACAGATGTCAAACCGCTAGAGTGCCTGCTATTTATGCGGGATGTGCGATCGAAAAACTATTTTGACCAGATGAAAGGTCGGGGAACGCGCACGCTCAATCAAGATGCTCTGAAAAAGGTAACACCCTCTGCCCAAACCTCTAAGACTCATTTTGTGATTGTGGATGCGGTCGGAGTCACAAAGACTCTAAAAACTGACACTCGCGCTCTGGAGCGGAAGCCCTTTGCGGCTATCAAAGATTTGATGATGGGCGTGATGATGGGAGCAGAGGACGAAGATGCGTTTCTGTCTTTAGCGGGTCGGCTAATGCGGCTAGAGCGACAGATGAACCCAAAAGAGCAAAGCAAGCTTCAGGAATTGTCGGAGGGCAAGAGCACCAGGGAGATTGCTGGGGCGCTGCTGGATGCCTATGACCCAGATGCAATTTTGGATAAGGCAAGAACGGATCATGGGCTATCTGCGGCAGAGATGCCGACGGAGGGGCAAACAGAAGCGGCTCAAAAAGCTTTGATGCGATCGGCGGCTGCCATTTTCACTGGGGAACTGGTGGATTATCTGGACAATGTGCGAAAGGTTCATGAGCAGATTATCGACACGGTAAATCTTGACCGGGTGACGTTTGCTGGGTGGGATCAGGAGGCAAAGGATCAGGCGCAGTCGGTGATTCAAGACTTTACCCAGTTTATTGAAGCGAATAAGGATGAAATCACGGCGCTGCGAATCTTCTACAATCAGCCCTACTAACGTCGATCGCTCACCTATCAGATGGTGCAGGAGGTGCTGGATATTCTGAAGATGCAGAAACCCAACTTGGCTCCGCTGCGGGTATGGCAGGCATATGAGCAGATAGAGCAAGTGAATGGCAAAAGCCCGATCGGTGAGCTGGTGGCTCTGGTATCGTTGATTCGGCGAGTGGTGGGGACGGATGCGACGTTGACGAACTATGAGGCGACAGTGAACCGAAATTTTCAGGACTGGGTGTTTCGCAAGCAGGCGGGGGCGCTGAAGTTTAGTGAAGAGCAGGTAGAGTGGCTGCGGATGATGAAAGACTACATTGCTACCTCGTTTCACCTGGAGGCGGAAAATCTGGAGTATGAGCCGTTTGGCATGGGTGGGACAATCAGGATGTATGACTTATTTGGGGATGAGATGGATTTAATCATTCAGGAGCTAAACGAAGCATTGGCGGCATAATGGTGAAGCCAATGTACTGTTTCAGGAAGGTTGGGCATGGGTGTGGCAGAAAAACTCTATGAGCTAGCAAAAGCCTTGCCGGAAGATCAAGCGTCAGAGCTGTTAGATTTTGCTGAGTTTTTGCTGCAAAAGCGATCGCGCCAACAGTCTACAGAGGTTGACAGGGCTACAGATAATCAGCGCCTAGATTTTCGTCAAGCTGCGGGTCTGGGTCAAGAAGTTTGGCAGGGCGTGGATGTGGAACAGTATATCCAGCAGGAACGAGTAGCATGGGGTTAATTTTGAAAAGGGGAAAGGATTAATCAATGAAAGTTAAAGTTACTGAGCAAGGACTAATGATTCCCAAAGAATTATTGGAAGGAATTCAAGAGTTTGAAATTCGGAAGGAGAATCATCATATCGTCTTGATTCCCACCGACGAAACTGACTCGATCGAGCAATTAGGCTCTAACTCGATGTCTCAAGAAAAAGATGCTACTGCACCTCATCCAAAGCGATCGCTGAGTGACTATTTAGGTTTGTTAAAAGACTCACCCACCTTTCAAGGAGACCCGGTAGAGATTCAAAGGCAATTGCGGAATGAGTGGGATTAAGTTTCTTCTGGACACGAATTTTGTTCTAGCGATTTTGAATGAACAAGATTCCGTCATTCAATTAATGTCAAATCGATCGATCGATGATGCAGACTGCGCCTATAGCTCGATCGCTCGAATAGAACTACTAAGCTTTCCTAAAATAACGCCTCAAGATATTAGTATCATCGAAGGCTTTCTAAGTCGTCTTCAGTACATACCTTTTTCAATTGAGATCGAGAATGAAGCGATTTTAATTCGACGACAATACAAATTAAAATTGCCAGATGCCATTATCGCTGCCACTGCCAAATGCTTGAAGCTAGAATTGTTGACGTTGGATCAGCAGTTAGCAAACCGGATGCAAGAGATTGAAGCTAACGCAGAGTAATGGGTGACGCATGACGGAAGGGAATGGAGAAGTTAGGGAATTACCAAAAGGGTGGGCTTGGACTAATGCGAGTACAGTTTGCTCATCTGTCAGGGACGGAACCCATGACACCCCTAAATATGTTGAAAATGGTATCCCTCTAGTTACCTCTAAAAACTTAAAAAACGGACAAATTGATTTTTCAACTGCAAAATTCATTAGCTATGAAGATCACTGTCAGATATCTATTCGATCTGGTGTTGAATCCGGTGACATTCTATTTGCAATGATAGGAACCATTGGAAACCCAGTAGTCATACAAGGCAACCAAGAATTTAGCATTAAGAACGTAGGCTTATTTAAGAAAAATGAATCTATAGTTAATTCTTATTTCTTAAAGTTGTGGTTATCTAGTCATCTTTTTGAAAAGATTTCAGAAGAAAAGCAATTAATTAAGGGAACAACTCAAAAATTCATCCCTTTAGGTAATCTTCGAGCTTTACCTATTCCTTTTCCGCCTTTCAAAGAGCAACAACGAATCGTTGATAAAGTTGAGGAATTATTTTCCGAGCTAGATCAGGGCGTTGCAAGCCTGAAAACAGCGCAGAAACAGCTAAAGATTTACCGTCAGGCGATGTTGAAGTGGGCGTTTGAGGGGAAGCTGACGGAGGTATGGAGAAAACAGCGCGACCCATGAACCCTCAAAACTGAAGAAGCGTTGTTGGCTCAAATCAAGGCAGAGCGGGAAGACCGCTATCAGCAGCAGTTGGCAGAGTGGGAGACGGCTGTTAAAGAATGGGAGGCGATCGGAAAGGTAGGGAAGAAGCCCGCTAAACCACAAGCGCTTAAAGAAATTCAACCTCTTGCACAAGCCGATATTTCTAATTTTTCTCAAATTCCTGTTAATTGGTTCTGGGTAAAAGTTAGTCAAATTCTTCTCGTTCCTCCTTCCAACGGACGTTCAGTGAAGGATCGCAAGGGTGGCTTCAAAGTTTTACGATTAACAGCACTTAGACATGGATTGATTGATCTTAGAAAAAGCAAAGAAGGGGATTGGGACGAAGAAGATGCTTATCCATATATTGTGCAGCCAGGAGACTTTCTACTAGCTCGTGGTAGTGGAAGTATTAACCTAGTGGGTATAGGTGGCTTGGTATCTGAAAAATCAAATGTTGCATATCCAGATACGATGATTAAGCTCATAATTGATCAATCAACCTTTATTCCCCAACTATTTACCCTACTATGGAATTCTGCATATTTCAGAAAGCAAATAGAAAGATCTGCTAGAACAACAGCAGGCATTTATAAAGTAAATCAAAATCACATCAATAACTTTATTGTTCCTTTGGCACCTATTCACGAACAAGAACAAATTATTCAAGAAATCGAATCACGTCTCTCCATCTGCGATCAACTCGAAGCCACCATCATTGAAAACCTGCAAAAAGCTGAAGCACTGCGGCAGAGCATCCTCAAGCAAGCCTTTGAAGGCAAACTCGTCCCGCAAGATCCCAACGACGAGCCAGCCGAGAAGCTGCTAGAGCGAATTCGGGTTGATCGGCAAGGAAAGCGATCGCCCCAAACCTCAAAACAGTTGAAAATAAAAGGCATATAGCCAAAGGAGGACAGCATGAGTTGGAAAATCGAAGAGGCACAGCAGCACTTTAATGATCTGATCCAGGCAGTTGAGCAAGAGCCACAAATGATCTATCGCCAAAATCAATTAGTCGCAGTCGTGGTTGAGGCTGAAGCGTTCCAAAAATTTATGCAATGGCAGCAGCAGCAAAGTCAGCGTCCCCTAGCTCAAGCCTTTGCCGAACTTCGCCAGCTTTGTGCAGAAGAAAACTACACCCTGGAAATACCTAACCGCAGCGATCGCCCGAACCCCTTTGCTTGAGCCATCCATGACCATACTCTGTGATACCAACATTCTGAGTGAGCTGGCTCGTTCTCGTCCTCACCCTAACGTGCTTGCCTGGAGTGAACCAATCATCGAAATTTCCCTCAGCGTCATCACTCTAGAAGAAATCACCTATGGGCTAGCAGCCAAGCCCAACACCCGCATTCAAAGTTGGTTCGAGCAATTTCTCCAAATCAACTGCCACATTTTGCCCATTACGGAGGAGATCGCTCATCGGGCTGGCATTTTGCGCGGCACATTACAAACCCAAGGCAAACCTCGAACTCAGGCAGATATGCTCATTGCAGCAACCGCTCGAATTCATCAACTCGTTTTAGTGACACGCAATATCCGCGACTTTGAAGATTGTGGCATTTCCTTGGTTAATCCTTTCGAGGATCGTAATTCTGATCGGCGAGGGTAGAGGAAGCTGGTTAGACAAAAGGCTGCTGTTTGATATGAGTTCTCTGATTTAGGAAATAGTAATGAGTACACAAGCGATCGTTTCTAAAGTTTGGAGCTTCTGCAACACCCTCCGCGATGACGGCGTAGGCTATGGCGACTACCTAGAGCAGTTGACCTACCTGCTGTTCCTCAAAATGGCAGACGAATACAGCCGCCCGCCCTACAAACGCCCCACCGGAATTCCGATGGAATACGACTGGAGCAGTCTCACAACCAAACGCGGTGCAGACCTCGAACTCCATTACCTCAAAATCCTCCAGGAGCTCGCTAGAGAAAAAGGCATCCTGGGGCAAATCTTCACCAAAGCTCAAAACAAGATTCAAGACCCTGCCAAACTTTTCAAAATCATCGACATGATCGACAAAGAAAGCTGGGTGCGAATGGGAGCCGATGTCAAAGGCGAAATCTATGAAGGGCTGCTAGAGAAAAACGCCGAAGATACCAAAAGCGGAGCAGGGCAATACTTCACACCCCGCACCCTGATCTGGGCAATGATTGAATGCATTCGCCCCGAACCGATGAAGACGATCTCTGACCCTGCCTGCGGCACTGGCGGCTTCTTCTTAGCAGCTTATGACTTTCTAGTCAAAAACCACACGCTCGACAAAGAGCAATCCCAATTTCTCAAAGACAAAACCTTCCGAGGCAACGAGATCGTGCAAAGCACCCGTCGTCTCGCGCTGATGAATATGTTTCTGCACAATATCGGCGACCTCATCGGCGAGCCCATGATTTCTTCCCAGGATGCACTAATCGCCTCCAGTGCGGAAAGCTTTGACTACGTGCTGGCAAATCCACCCTTTGGCAAAAAGAGCAGCATGACCTTCACCAACGACGACGGTGAGCAGGAGGATGAAGATCTCACCTACAACCGCCAAGACTTCGATGCCACCACCTCCAACAAGCAGCTTAACTTCGTGCAGCACATCCGCACCCTGCTAAAAACGACGGGCAAGGCAGCAGTAGTCTTGCCCGATAACGTTCTGTTTGAAGGCGGAGCCGGAGAGAAAGTCCGTAAGAAGCTTTTGGAAAAAACAGATTTACATACGATCCTGCGGTTGCCCACTGGGGTTTTCTACAAACAGGGCGTAAAAGCCAACGTCCTCTTCTTCGACAACAAGCCCGCCGCCAAAGATTCCTGGACAAAGGAAGTCTGGTACTACGATTTCCGTACCAATGTTCACTTCACCTTGAAGAAAAATCCGATGCAGAAGGCAAACTTGCAGGATTTCATCAATTGTTACAGCCCACAGAATCGCGCTCAACGTCAGCCCACCTGGTCAGAAACTAACCCAGAAGGTCGTTGGCGCAAGTTCACTTACGACGAATTAATCAGCAGAGATAAGACTAGCCTAGACATCTTCTGGCTCAAAGACAACAGCTTAACTGATCTAGATAATCTGCCTGATCCAGACGTGTTAGCAACCGAGATCATTGAGAACTTGGCGGCTGGGTTAGAGAATTTCAAGGCGATCGCTGCAACCTTAAACCAAAGTTAAGGGCATTGAGCTGGATCTTTAGTGAAAGGGCAAAGCGGCACTAGCTGAGTCGATTCATTCTTCCGTTTCATTTGCTATGGGTATCTCTAACACCTGCTGTAGCTGCTCGACTGTCGGTAATTCCGATTGAAGCTCTAGTGGTAGGTCGCCTAATTGATAGGTGCTGACTCCGATCGCCCGATTCAAGTTTGCCAAAGCGTAATCTGCAATCAATCGATCCTTCGATTTGCACAAAATGATCCCGACTGAGGGGCGATCGTCTGGATGCTTCACTTGGGCATCCAGTGCTGACAGATAAAAATTCATTTTGCCCGCATCTTCTGGCTTGAACTCTCCAATCTTTAGGTCGATTACCACCAGACAACGCAGTCGGTAGTGATAAAACAAGAGGTCGAGGAAGAAATCTTGATCGCTGACCCGCAGCGGATACTCGCTCCCCATAAAGGCAAAGCCATTGCCCAGCTCTACCAAAAAATCTCGCAGCTTTTCCAGCAGTGCATTTTGCAGATCGCGCTCTTTTGCGCCCTGTTTCAGCGTCAAGAAATCTAGAATGTATGGATCTTTCAGTGCCTGCTCTACTAGCTCAGACTGTGGACTCGGTAGAGTCTGTCCAAAATTGTGGCTTTTGGTTTGGCTAACCTGACGGATGTAAAGTTTGCTCTCAATCTGGTGAATCAGAACATTTCTGCTCCAGCCTTGCTCCAGCGTTTGTTGCAGATACCATTCTCGTTCTGCCAGGTCTTTCACCTTCTCTAGCAGCACCGTATTATGCCCCCAAGGAATCTGTGCCACAAGCTGTGGCACATTCTCGCCTTGCTCACGATAGGAGAGATAGAGCGATCGCATCCGATAAAGGTTGCGCCGGGAGAAGCCCTCTAAATCAGGCATTTCCCGCTTTAGGTCACGCTCCAACTGAGTGATCACAGCGTCGCCCCAACCCGCCGTTTCTTGCCGATTAACAATCTGTTGCCCAATTTCCCAGTACAAACCAATCAGCTCCTGGCTGACAGCTAAAATTGCTCTCGTTTGCCGTGCCTGAATCTTGGCTTTCAGATCTCGCAGAAATTCTAGGTAATCACTGGGTAGTAACGCACTCATGTTTCAAAACTCATCTCTCTATCAGAGAGAATCATACAGTGAGGTAACGGCTCTACATTCCTCTGGAAACAAAATTAGCAAAGGCAGCAAAACTTACAGATTTTAGTTGGAATATGAGGACTACTGAAGGTTCATCATCCCTCTAAGTTTCAACCAGAGATTCTAAATCCTGCAATAGCTTCTCTAAGCGTTTTTGCTTCTTAGGATCAGTCAGTCCCTTTAATTGACGGGAAATTAAGACAAGTCGATCGCTCATCGTCGGCAGATCTGGTTTCGAGACGACCGTTAATTCTTTGATTTGTTGCTTAATCTGAGTCAGAGATAGAGACTGCTCGATCGTAGTCTGCAATAGCTGCTGCCTCTGCTGCTCGTCTTTCACTCTGGAGATCGCTCTTGCTTTAGTATATTCCAGCTTGCCCTGCCGAATCGAATCAAGAATCTCTGAGGGTAAATTGAGTAAAGGCAGCCTGGAAGTTCGGAAGCTTTCGGGAGTCAAGTTGATCGTCGATTCTAGAATATTGGCGATCGCTTCTACCTGTCGGGAAACGTTTCCCGATAGATCAATTCCCTTCTTTTGAGCCGTCGCCATCTGAGTCAATGCTTCTGAAACCTCCTCTCGGCTACAACCTACGGTTAGCGTCAGTAGTTCTAGAACGCCTTCAGTTTCTTCGACGGGGTTGAGATCTTCGCGCTGCAAATTCTCAACCAGGGCAAGCTGGACAGCTTCTTGATCCGATAGCTCTCGGACGGTGATGGGAACAGTTTCTAAACCGCCTGCTTTAGCCGCTCTATATCGTCGCTCTCCCGCAACAAGTTCATATTCCCCTTGCTGAAGCGGACGTACCAATAGCGGTTCTAAAATGCCATGTTGCTTGATAGAGTCCGTTAGCTGCTGCAACTTTTCCGGATCAAAGTAGCGTCGGGGCTGATTAGAAGGAAGACGAATTTTAGAGATTGAGACCGTGTTTGTTGAAGCGGCCGCTTCAACAGGCGCACTTAAAAAAGCACTGACCCCTCGCATCTGAGGCACCACTGACCGATTCTTGTTCATAGCAATGTCTCCACACCATTAGCTATAGATTCCAGGATTTTCACAGCACTATGATTTGGACTATATAGTGCCAAAGGTAAATGCTCCATTGAAGCATCTGCAAAAGCAGTCGCACGGGGGATAGGGGGGTAGATGGTCGTGACCGCCGCCAACTGTTCTTGAATAGCACTCAAAATCGATTTGTCTTGGGCATTAGCGGAGGCATAAATTGTTGGGACAATACCCGCAATTTTCAGATCAGGGTTAACCTGCTCCTGCACCTGCTTCACACTGTCTAGCAGCAACTCGGTGCCTTTGTAGCTCTTGTATTGCGTTTGAATTGGAATCAGAACGTGGGTAGAGGCAACCAAGCTCAGAACGCTCAGAACACCCAAGCTAGGTGGCGCATCAATCAAAACAAAGTCATACTTCGCTTGAATGGGTTCTAGGATTCTTTTCAATCGCCATTCTCGCGCCATCGCAGAAACAAGACGCATCTCGACAGCGCTGAGGGTAATGTTGGCAGGCAGCAAATCCATCTGATGAATATTTTGGTGCATCGCTAAAGGCGCGTTATCGAGAATAGAATCAGCGATCGTTTGTTCTAAATCTGCTGGCTCTAACCCCATGAAAACAGTCAAACTTGCTTGGGGGTCCATATCAATCAGCAACACAGATCGACCATGCAGCGCCAGATGATACCCCAAGTTCATCGTCAAGGAAGTCTTCATCACGCCGCCGGACTGATTGTAGATCGTGATGACTCGAACCAATGCTCTCAGCCCAGTAACAACAATCCAAAGTGTATGAGATTAACGAGCACTCTGCTCAACCAATTTCGCTAATCCACCCGTTCCACGATAAGTTCTCTAGTCTTGAATAATTTTCAGGCTGATGAAGTTCGTTTTTCCTGCCTTTGGTTGCTCATGATCAATCAATTTTCGTTTTTATCATTAGAGTTGTTGGGTTATAAGCTCAAAAACCCTCGAAACCTAGTCCCAGCAAGCTTTTCAGCGATTTTTGACTGAAACGGCTGAAACTCAGTCCTGGCAAGACTTTCAGCAATTTTTTCTGTTAAATCCCAACAGGTCTATTGAGCTTGACAAGCCTGGTCAATCTCTTCTAACAGTTCTTGAATCACTTCTTCCCCATCGAAGACTTCTCCCCGATCGCTCTGCTCAATGCCAATCGCGATTTCTTTGCGGAGAGTATCGATTCTGATCTCCCTCAGTCGATCCCGATCATCTAACAGGCGCAGAGCTTCTCGGACGACTTCACTAGCAGAGAGATAACGTCCAGTCTTGACCTTTGCTTGGACAAACTGTTCTAGTTCGGGCGTGAGGGAAACGTTCATCGTTAAAGCCTGTGAGCTAATAGGTTAAGAGGACTGCTTTAATTTTGCCGCGGTTAACAACTAATGCCGGAGCTTGTTATTCAGATCTCCAGAGTGAACCCGCTGAACGATAGCAGATATTCCAGTAATGCTTTAGGAGTGAAAACTTTAGCCCCATCTGTTAAGCCAAATCTGGTGTGAGGACTAACTCCAACTCACCAAGATCGGTTATCCATTCCATGCTTGGGCTAGTCCCGCTAGAGATTCTAGCAGTAGCCGTGCCGAGCGATCTCACGACCCACTCCCCAGTTCTATCGAACCACCGAACGATCGCACCAGTCATGAGTCCCAAACATCTCATCACTTGCCGCCGCAACTCATCCGACATCAACGCCAGCAGGTGAGAGCGCTGCGACAGATTCCACGTCTTCCAAAGCGCTTGAACCAACGCCTGTTGTTGAAGCTCCACTGCCTGTGCCAAAATTTCCAGCCCATCCGCTAGATCATTTGGAGGTACATCCTGTGACTCACGCGTGGTAGTCACGACCTCCCCTTTATTTAAATACTTATCAAAAGTGACCCCTGTGACTACCAAGGTCGAATGTGTCTCAACTGCCCTCTGGTCTTGTGATTCACGCTTAGAGCGACGATAGGCTAATATCTCTTGAGCAGTCGTCCACTGCTCAGGATCGAGATGATAGACGCGCACCTGGTCGCCGCGAGATCCCTCACGGCGATCGCACACCAGCCGCAACCCGATTTGCTCTAATAGCTGCTGCAAGATTTGAATCGGAGTGGCATTGCGACGGATGGTGACTCCTAAGAAATCTTTGATGATCAAGGCATTACGCTGTGTCTGCTTTTGCAACTCCAGCAGGTCTGAGTCAGCATTACGAAACTCTCGATCGGGGTTGAGAAACTGGTGTAGTCCTAGCTCCCGGCGCAGCGACCAGGAAACAGAGTCATTGCGCCAATCCAGGGAATGAAAAATCTCTCGTTCCATTGTGTCTTTCTCGGCAACTAACGCTGGAGGAAAGTAGATACGTTTGCCATTTAGGGTTCTGACCTCAGAAGGGTCTTCTAGGAGCGCTTCCAACAGCGTGAACTGGCGGATCGTGCGTCCGCCTTTGTCTAGCTCAATCAGCTCTGCGTCTACCGTCTTGCCCCAGGAGGTTTCGATTCGATGACGCTCCAGATGATAGTAGTCCTGCAACGTTGGACGCTCTTTAGCTTCTAGTTGACGTGCTTTAGTTGCAGAGATCGGTACAGCGTTACAGATGCCCTGGCTATGAACCTGCCGATTGGTATCACGGGCAGCTTTCAACTCGCTTTTCGTTTCCCAATCAGTCTCCTCACTCAGCGTTGTTAAATGATGTCCTTGTGCCTCAATCAAAAAGCGGACATCCCCCCGTAAATTATTGAGTGACTCGTTCCGCCGCGCTTGAATAGCTGCCCAAGCATCCCAAGCGAATTCATCTGCCACCGTCTTTTCTCCGCTACCTTGGACAATCTTAAGCAGGAATCCGCACAGGTCATTGTCCTGAAGTTTGTTGCGTTTGATGCGCTCAGCATTGGTGGGGCGATAACCCCCAATCGGATTAGAACCGACCCAGACATGCCAGTCCACTTTGGGACGGTAGCGGTTAAGTGCCTGAATGCAGTCCGTTCCAGCTAGCGAACCCCCGACAAAGACCCCAAATACTTTGTCGAAGTGAGGGGTGTCGATGCTCACGCCAGTGTTAACTGAGGGCGAGTAGATCAGGCAGTCGATGCCGTCAAGCTTGCCGGGAGCATTGATGTTCTCAATCAGCGATCGCATCCCCGACTCGTTCGAGTTCTCTGAGTTGATGCAGATAATCCGTTTTTCTGAAAATAAGGTCTGGAGGGCTTCATAGAGATCTTTGGAAAACTCTAAGCCGTCACAGGCGACAATCACGCGATCTCCCAAAAACAGCGAGGCTTTAATTTGGCGCACGATGCTAGAGCGATCGCTGCCTTCATTCCAGAGGACGCGGCGATCTCCGTTCTGGTAGCGGTTACGAATCACAAACGGCGACTCGGTGGGATCGGGTCGCATCGCCAAAATGAATTTCAGCGAGACATCGGATAGGTGCGCGTCACTCAGAACAACGCACTGAGCAGAGTAGATGAAGTATTTGAGGGATTGCAGAATGGCATGACGATGTTCTTTGCAGGTGCTCGAACATAGCAAGTGAGCGATAAACTGCTCACACTCGTCTAAGAAAATGTAGTCGTAAGTGTTGCCCTCGGTTTTGAGTTTATGCAAAGAGTCAGCAGTGAGCGACAGCCACTGCTCATGCCACATATTCCAGCCATGATCGGAGTAGATGGCGGTTCCCAGGCGAGTGGACAGGTTACGAAGCAAAGCAATTCGGTGTCCTAAGTTGAGAATGCGAGCATGGGGATGAGCTTGCTTGATCGCTTTGAGCAGCTCGGTCTTGCCAGTGCCCATGTCAGAGAGCAGGGCAATTACGCCAGTATTTGGTAAGGGCAGCCCAAAGTTAGGGGACATCGAACTGTCAGGTTGCAGCAGGTATTGTTGTTTCAGATCTACAGTAATGGGGCAAGTGAGTTCACACCCCATCAACCAATGCTGACGATTGCGTTTATAGGATTGCAGGGAAACGGCATCTAGGTAGAGCTGGTCAAAAGATTCCGCTCCTCTGGAGGCTATGAAATCATCGACCCTTTTTCGGCTCCAGGTAGACGAATCACTTTGACGGTACAATTTTCTGCCTCAAACAGGTTACCCGTGCGAACAAGGGCGTGACTGACGTGCTGACGGGTTTTGAGGTTGGTGTCGTGGTCAAAGCAGAAGTAAATCTCCCGACCCAGAGTGGCAAAGTGCTGTAGGTCAGGAATGAGACGCTCTGGCTGGTTGCCTTGACGCTTCTTGCGTCCGTTCCAAACTCCAGGCAGCGCGATCGCCACATAGCCAGCACTTGGCAACGCAGCAGCTTTTTTCGCACCTTCACAAATGATGATCGGGAGGTTGTACGTCCAGACCCACTCCCAGAAGTGTGGATAAGGGTTGCGATTCCGGGCGTTGCTGAATGCAAATATGAATTCCCCCCTAGCCCACCAAGTTTGAGGGGAACCAGAATCTTAAAGTCCCCCAATTCTGGGGGATTTAGGGGGCGAAAGGATTCAGCCTCGATAGACAGATTCATACTTGCATTCAGCAACGCCTCAAATTGATATGAGAATTTTATTCAAAAAAATAGCCCCTCACGGAAGCTATGTTTATGGTGATTTGACTCTAGGACACAGACTATATTTACCGATACAAAAGGTAAAAACTGTATAGAGCATTGCTGAAGGCGGAGTCTAACTTAAAGAGTGGGTGAAAAATCCAGGGTTTTGACCAGAAACGCCCACTTATCGACAATCTCCTCGATCACTTTAGTCGTGGGTTTGCCAGCACCGTGACCCGCTTTCGTCTCAATCCGAATCAGCACCGGATGATCGCCTGAATGAGCCACTTGCAACGCCGCCGCAAACTTAAAACTGTGGGCAGGCACCACGCGATCGTCGTGGTCTGCCGTCGTGATCAATGTCGCCGGGTAAGCCGTTTCCGATTTGAGTTGGTGCAGAGGTGAATAGGCATAGAGCGCTTTGAATTCTTCCGCGTCTTCAGGAGAGCCATATTCAGACATCCATGCCCATCCGATCGTGAATTTGTGAAACCGCAGCATATCCAACACGCCCACGGCAGGAAGGGCAGCCGCAAACAGATCGGGGCGTTGCGTCATACACGCACCGACGAGCAGACCGCCGTTGCTGCCCCCGGCGATCGCGAGTTTCTCTGATGACGTATATCCGTTTGCAATCAGCCATTCCCCCGCCGCAATAAAGTCATCAAACACGTTTTGCTTCTTCAGCTTCGTCCCGGCTTGATGCCAGTCTTCGCCATATTCACCGCCGCCCCGCAGATTGGGCAGGGCAAACACGCCGCCAAGCTCCATCCAAACCAGGTTGCCGACTGAGAAACTAGGGGTGATCGAAATCCCAAATCCGCCATAAGCATAGAGATAAGTCGGATTGTTGCCGTCGAGTTTCAAGCCCTTTTTGTGGGTAATAAACATCGGCACCTGCGTCCCGTCTTTGCTGCTGTAGAAGACTTGACGAGTCTCATAATCATCGGGGTTAAAGTCTACCTGCGGCTGACGAAACAGAGTGCTTTCATCGGTCACTAAGTTATAGCGATAGATCGTCGGCGGGGTCGTGAAGCTCGTAAAGCTGTAGAACGTTTCAGTGTCTTCTCGCTTGCCATCAAAGCCGCCTGCCGAACCGATTCCAGGCAGTGCCACGTCTCGAATAAATCCGCCTTCTAAATCAAAAATCTTGACTTCGCTCCGCGCATCTTTGAGATACGAGGCGACAAATTGATCATTGAGTAAGCCCACACTTTCCAGCGTTTCTGCCGATTGAGGAATAACTTCTTGCCAATGTTGACGATCGGGCTGGGTCACGTCGATCGCGATCACCCGTCCCCGTGGCGCATCCAAATCAGTCTGAAACCAAAACAGATTTTGCTCATGATCCACAAAGCTAAAATTCGCTTCAAAGTCGCTGATTAGCTCAACTACAGGTGCATTAGGATTGGATAAGTCTTTATAAAAAACGAGATTGCGCGGATCGGTGCCCAGCCAGACTGAGACGATGAGATACTGTCCGTCTTCGCTCACGC
>JAYVFW010000171.1:0-5152 GCA_043772715.1 Phormidesmis sp.
TCTTCGACAAAAGAGGTCACGATTTTGCCAAATGCGCCACCAATGATCACGGCAACCGCCAGATCAATCACGTTTCCTCGCATCAAAAATTTTTGAAAGTCCCCTAAAAACCCGCTCCTTGCCATAAAAATAACTCCTTGAATGAATGCCATTAATAGTAGTAGGTTCTACTGAGTTTGCATGGTGTTGTATTTTTCTATCCAAAGCCAGTTTATTAAATTTTATTAGCCTTTTAGAATCACGAAACTTTTCGTGTATCTCGCGATCTTCAGATCGGTTGCAATTGGTTTTGAAATTGATATCACTAAGCAAGAATCAATCGATACAAAAAAGTGGTAGAAGTATCAGAACTCCTACCACTCAGAAAATTAGCTAGATTTAGAAACCTAAAGCTTACTCAACTGCTTGAGGAAGAGGAAGTAGCTCTCGCTTCTCTCCTTTCAGCACTTTCACTTGACCACCCTCGTCCACATCCATGATGGCGACATCGCCGTCTTTAATGCGGGCAGTGAGAATCTCCTCAGCCAGAGAGTCTTCTAGCAAGCGCATAATGGCTCGACGTAGAGGACGCGCTCCATAGCTGGGGTTAAAGCCTTCATCGACCAGACGATCCTTAAATCGCTCAGTGACTTCCAGCGTGATTCCCTGCTCGGTCAACCGCTTAAAGATGTCGTTAAGCATGATGTCCGCAATCTGCTTGACTTCTTCTTTAACCAACTGACGGAAGACGATGATTTCGTCTAGACGGTTGAGAAACTCAGGACGGAAGTAGTTCTTCAGTTCTTCGTTGACCAACGATCGAATCCGGTTATACTGCGACTCTGCCACGTCTTCGTTGGCAAACTCAAAGCCCAAACCGCCGCCGCCCTTCTCAATCACCTTAGAACCGATGTTCGAGGTCATGATCAGCAGCGTGTTTTTAAAGTCAACGGTGCGACCCTTAGCGTCTGTCAATCGACCATCTTCAAGAATTTGCAGCAGCATGTTAAACACATCTGGGTGCGCCTTCTCAATTTCGTCGAACAGCACTACGGTGTAGGGTTTACGACGAACGGCTTCGGTCAGTTGACCGCCTTCGTTGTAGCCCACATAGCCAGGAGGCGAACCAATCAGCTTAGAAACGGTGTGCCGCTCCATAAACTCAGACATATCAAGCCGAACCATAGAATCTTCGGAGCCGAAGAAGTAGGCAGCCAGTGCTTTCGTTAGCTCAGTTTTACCCACGCCAGTTGGACCGGAGAAGATAAAGCTGGCGATCGGACGATTGGGATTTTTCAAGCCCACTCGCGCTCGACGAATCGCACGAG
The DNA here is from genome assembly GCA_043772715.1 of Phormidesmis sp. Lineage (GTDB taxonomy): Bacteria > Cyanobacteriota > Cyanobacteriia > Leptolyngbyales > Leptolyngbyaceae > Phormidesmis_A. The sequence continues at coordinate 1,308 of JAYVFW010000171.1, forward strand.
ACACCGCTTTCACGGCTTCGTCTTGACCGATCAAACGGGTGTGCAGCGTGTCTTCCATGTGCAGCAGCTTTTCAGACTCAGATTCGGTGAGTTTATTCACCGGAACGCCTGTCCACGAAGCCACAATGTGAGCGATATCTTCCTCATCCACAATGGGCGACACATCGTCACCGGCTGCGTCTGTTGTTTTTTTGGTCTGAGCGATCGCACGAATCTCAGTTTTGATTTCCGTTTCGCGATCGCGCAATTCGCCTGCACGGTCAAAGTTTTGTGACCGCACTGCGTCGTCTTTATCTTTGAGGACTTGGCGCAATTCCCGATCCAGTTCCTTGGCAGCAGGAGGTAACTGAGAGTTAATTAACCGGACGCGGGAACCTGCTTCGTCAACTAAATCGATCGCTTTGTCGGGTAAGAATCGATCGGAGATATAGCGGTCTGAGAGCTTGGCAGCCGCCTCAAGGGCAGCATCCGAGATCTTCAGCTTGTGGTGCTGCTCGTAGCGTTCGCGCAGACCTCGCAGAATCTCGATCGTTTCGTCAACGGAGGGTTCGCCCACCATGACGGGCTGAAAGCGCCGCTCTAGGGCAGCGTCTCGCTCGATGTGCTTACGATATTCATCGAGCGTGGTGGCACCGATACACTGCAACTCGCCTCGTGCCAAAGCGGGCTTGAGGATGTTGGCAGCGTCGATCGCACCTTCAGCAGCCCCTGCCCCAATTAGAGTATGAACTTCGTCGATCACCAGAATGACGTTCCCAGCCGATCGAATCTCATCCATGATCTTCTTGAGGCGCTCTTCAAATTCGCCTCGATATTTGGTGCCTGCGACCAGTAGACCGATGTCTAAGGTCATGACGCGCTTGTCTTCCAAAATGTCTGGAATGTCGTCATTGGCAATGCGTTGGGCGAGTCCTTCTGCGATCGCAGTTTTACCTACGCCCGGTTCACCAATCAGAACAGGGTTATTCTTAGTGCGACGACCCAAGATTTGGATCACGCGCTCAATTTCTTTTTGACGACCGACCACGGGGTCGAGCTTTCCGTCGGCTGCCATTTGAGTCAGGTTTGCACCAAACTCGTCTAGCGTCGGAGTCTTGGTTCGCCCTTGACTGCCGCCCGGAGAAACCTCGGCGGTTTCGCCCAACATCCGAATCACTTGGGTACGAACCTTGGAGAGATCGACACCCAGGTTTTCAAGCACCCTAGCGGCGACTCCTTCCCCTTCTCGAATCAGACCCAAGAGCAGGTGCTCAGTGCCAATGTAGTTATGACCTAACTGACGGGCTTCTTCGAGAGACAGTTCTAGAACTCGCTTCGCCCGTGGGGTAAAGGGAATTTCCACGGCAACAAAGCCAGAACCTCGACCAATGATTTTCTCGACCTCAATCCGAGCATCTTTGAGATTAACGCCCATAGATTTCAGTACTTTGGCGGCGACACCGGTCCCTTCTCCAATCAGACCCAAGAGGATCTGCTCTGTACCTACGAAGTTGTGACCCAAGCGGCGAGCTTCCTCTTGGGCTAGCATGATCACCTTAATGGCTTTTTCTGTGAAGCGTTCAAACATGGCTTATTTCCACTCACCTGCTGCGTTGCCGGTACCGATGATTCTAACATAGCGGATTTGTCTCGCCACTGAGTTTACGCCGCAGGGAAGAGTCGCGATTACCGAACCCCATCGTTCGGGATCGCTCAATGCCTGAAATTTATTGCCAAGGGCAGATTGTCACCGAACCCTTAAGCATCTGTCAACAGAAATTCTTCTGTCGTGAACGTATCAGGGGTAACAATCAAAGTCCAATTGTTTTCATGCAGGCGATCGCAAATCTGCGTCTGCCAGCTCGTCAAAAGGTCAGGAAAATTGGGGTGTTGCAGTCCGCCACGCCAGAGAATGCTGGCATCCTCTCCGGTGTCGGGGTAGTAGCGCTTTCGTCGCCCTGCCTCACGAAAATCAAACTTTTGGTATAGATTAATCGCGGATTGATTAGAAATTCTGACCTCTAGGGTAGCTCTTTCCAACCCTCGCTGGCGAGCAGATTGCAGCAGAACAAGCAAGATCGCTTGCCCAAAGCCTTGACGCTGATAGTCAGGGTGAACGGCAATGATCGTAATGTGCGCTTCATCCAAAATTGCCCAAAGGCACCCCAACCCCAGCACGAGCGAGGAGTCGTGATCCACTAAAATCAGCAGGTCACTATTCGGGCTTTCCAATTCTCTCTGGTAGCTTTCTAGCGTCCATAGATGACCAAAACATTGCTGATCAAGGTCTACAACAGCCGGAAGAAATTCTGGAGTTAAACGCCTAAGTTCTAGGGAAGTCACACAAGCTGGTTGGATTTAGGTCAGAATACACAGCCCCCAATTGTACACTGGTAATAACAAAGATGGCTTTAACCTGTTCACGATCGCGGACGAAGACAACGAAATGACATTGACTCAACCTGTGGAAGTGCAATCCGGTCGGCAGTATTTACCTAACTCAACGGCTTCGGGGGATCGATCGCCCAATCAATTCCTGTTGCCCCTCACCGCCCAAGTCAACCACGACGATCGCTTAGAAATTGGCGGCTGCGATGTCTCTGAACTGGTGCAAAAATTTGGTTCTCCGCTCTATGTCTTGGACGAGGAGACTTTGAGAACCGCTTGTCGTCAATATCGCGATGCATTTAAGCACTACTATCCCGGAGCATCCCAAGTCCTCTATGCCTCCAAAGCCTGGAACTGTCTGGCAGTTTGCGCGATCGTCGGCAGCGAAGGCTTAGGAATCGATATCGTTTCGGGAGGCGAACTCTACACGGCGCTGAAAGCAGGTCTTGACCCCAATAAACTTTATCTACACGGCAATAATAAGTCGCTAGATGAGTTGAGATTAGCGATCGAGTCGGGTTGCACGATCGTCGTTGACAACTGGTTAGAACTGAAGACTTTAGCGACGTTGACTGCCGATCGTCAAACTCCCGTGCGGATCATGCTGCGTCTCACGCCAGGAATTGAATGTCACACTCACGAATACATCCGCACAGGGCACTTAGATAGTAAGTTTGGCTTTGATCCTAACCAGGTTGATGAACTGTTTAAATTTGTGAGTCAACAACCTTCACTGGCATTTGTGGGAGTACACGCGCACATTGGCTCTCAAATTTTTGAACTGCAACCGCACCAGGATTTAGGAACGGTGATGGTGCAGTGGTTGAGCAAAGCGGCTCAATATGGCTTGACGATTCAGGAACTCAACATCGGCGGCGGTTTGGGCATTCGCTATACCGAATCGGATGATCCTCCCAGCATTGATGAGTGGGTAAAAGTGGTGTGCGAGTCCGTGATCGCAGCCTGTCAGGAACAAAACATTCCGATGCCGAAACTATTGTCGGAACCGGGTCGATCGCTAATCGGCTCTGCTTGCGTTACGGCTTACACGATCGGCGGAGAAAAAACCGTTCCTGGAATTCGCACTTATATTAGTGTCGATGGTGGAATGTCCGACAATCCGCGACCGATCACTTATCAGTCGCTTTATCGAGCCGTCGTGGCAAATCGAATGTCAGCCCCGATCGCTACCCAAGTCACGATCGCCGGAAAACATTGTGAATCGGGCGATATTTTGATTCAAGAAGCGCAACTGCCAGAAACCCGATCGGGAGACATCCTCGTGGTCATGGCAACCGGAGCCTACAATTACAGTATGTCGTCCAATTACAATCGACTACCTCGCCCTGCCGCCGTTTTGGTAAGTGCGGGAGAGTCAAACATCATCTTGCAGCGCGAAACCTACGCAGATCTGATCCAACACGATCGCCTCCCAGAAAGATTGAAACAAGGGTAAAGCGTTAAGGGTAAAGGGTGAA
>JAYVFW010000172.1:0-5139 GCA_043772715.1 Phormidesmis sp.
GAATGATATTGGCTACTTGCAATGGCAATGGGCACGGCAGTGCCATGCTCCTACGTAATTTAATTCACGTTTTGCGCGGACTTGAAACCCTATTCACTATCGAGACTATTGCATGACTGTCGCAACTTCAAAACAACTTCGCCTCGATTACCCTGTCATTTTATTTATGGCGGCGGTGCACATCGGGGCACTTTTTGCTCTGCTGCCTAGCAACTTTAGCTGGGCGGCCGTGGGTGTCGCTGTTTTCCTACACTGGGTGACAGGTGGTTTGGGCATCACGCTCGGATTTCACCGTCTGGTGACTCACCGCAGTTTTCAGACTCCTAAATGGTTAGAATATTTTTTGGTGACCTGCGGTGCGCTCTCTTGTCAAGGGAGTCCGATCGATTGGATTGGGATGCATCGAATTCACCATTTAAATTCTGACCAGTCGTCAGATCCCCATGATTCTAATCAGGGTTTTTGGTGGAGCCATATGGGTTGGATGCTCTATGAGATTCCTTGTAGAGATCAAATTGCCCGCTTTACAAAAGACATTTCTGACGATCCAGTTTATAAATTTCTTCACAAAAATTTCTTCCCCATCCAGATCGCATTAGGCATTGTGCTCTATTTAATCGGAGGCTGGCCTTTTGTGGTTTGGGGTGTGTTTGTAAGAATGGTGGCGGTTTTTCACTGCACCTGGTTTGTCAATAGCGCCACTCATAAGTTTGGCTATCAGACTTATGACTCAAAAGATCACTCTAAAAATTGCTGGTGGGTGGCAGTTTTAACCTATGGCGAAGGCTGGCACAACAACCATCACGCTTACCAACATTCTGCCCGTCATGGCATGAAATGGTGGGAAATTGACATGACTTGGATGACGATCCAACTCTTACGATCGCTAGGGTTAGCCACAAAAGTGAAGCTAGCCGGAGAGGAATAGCATTAACTGTTGAAGGATGAATTCACTCTCAATTCATCCTTCAATAAACGAGCCAGAGACAACTTGATTTTGATCTACTTCGCTAAATTGGTTTGCCGTTGACTAAGATAGCGATCGAGATTCATGGATGCATCCAAGATGACCGTATCCTACCTGTTGCAGAAGCCTTGAATTTCTCGTTGTCCCATTTCATCAATGTCTAATACTTTCCTGCTCCTTTAAGACTGTAGATACTTCGACTTCGCCAGAAATTTGCTGGGGTTAGTATGAGCTACCTCATAGTACTCAGGTCTAGGGCGTGTCAATGTGAAGAAGTAGTCAAATCGAGGCTTGGAGAATTCGGTAAGGGGTTAGCCCTGACTGACGAGCGACCACCCTCTTTTCTGACTGCATTCGACCCAAGACCCGATCGCTTCAACAGTGAGGTCAAGACAATGACTCAGACAAAGCCCAATTTTGAAACTTCGTCAGGACATCAGCTTTTAGCGGCTGCGGGTAAGAAAACACTGCGACCGGGCGGACGAGTTGCCACTGAGCAACTGTTTCAATGGGCAGGCTTTCAGTCGGGCGAAACGGTTCTAGAGTTGGCTTCTAGCTTTGGAGATAGCGCGATCGCCCTGGCTCAACGCTACAATCTGCGCGTCGTTGGCATTGAGAAGAACCCGGATAGTATTGCCCGCGCCCGCGCCAATGTTGCGGCGGCTGGGTTGAGTGATCAGATTCAAATCATCGAAGGCGATATCTTTCACCTCGATGATTTGGATGAACAATTTGATTATGTATTAGCAGAAGCAATTCTCACGATGCAGTCACCGAGTGGGAAAGCAAAAATTCTGACGAGTGTTCACGATCGCCTCAAACCGGGTGGAAAATTTCTTTCTCACGAGTTAGCGACTCACAATCGAGAAGCAGAAATTCATCGCGCTTTAGCCGAGGCGATTCGCGTCAATGCTACGCCCCTCTCAGAAGCGAATTGGATGGCTGCCTGTGAAACTGCCGGACTGACGGTGCAGCAGCACCACATGGGCGCAATGAATTTGTTAAATCCCCGGCAGATGTTGCGGGATGAAGGCGCGATCGGCACCGCGCGGATTTTGTGGAACGTCTTGACTCAGCCGTCTTTGCGAAAACGAGTGCTGGCAATGCGTCGCGTCTTTCAAGAATACCAGCAAGACTTGGGCTACATCGTCCTCTGCGCGATCGCTGATTAGCAAAGAACAATTCACGTAATTTTTTACTAACAATCATGAATCCTACAACGCCTATCACTTCTCTTGTGACTGATCTCAATGAACAGGCTGACTATCCTGAAACGGGAGTGCGGAACAAACCCTTACACAAAGACGAGCAGACCCAGCATAGCCTCATGTGTCTGGCAGCAGGAACGACGATCGCAGAACACACCTCACCGCGCAATGTCACCGTAATGGTTGTGGCAGGGCAAGGAACTCTGACCCTAGAGGGACGCGAAATTCGCTTGCAGCCGGGAGTCTTTATCATGATGCCTGCCAATGCACCCCACGCCTTGCAGACGACGGATTCAACGCTGGCATTTTTGCACAGCAAGTGGTGAGTTTAGCGACCCAATCAACCGATGACTGACTCAACCTCAACGACTTCAACGGCGATCGCTGCGAAAGCATCCAGTTCTGCGCGATCTCAGTGGTATCACCCCACATTTTCCCCTGAGCATGGGGTTTATGTGGTGCTGATTGTTTCCTTTTTGACTGGAGCCGCCGCTGCTCAAACCTGGACGGGGGCAACCACGTTAGCGCTTGTCTGTGCTTTGTGTGGATTTCAGGCAGAACATCCCCTAGTCTTGCAGATTAAGCAGCGCCGCAGTCTCAAACTTCGGTTTCTCGTGTGGGGCGGGTTGTATTTGAGCGTGGCGCTGGCGATCGCGATCGCTCTCTATCTTCAGCATCCAATCTTGCTGTGGCTTTACCTGGGCGCGATCGCTGCCTTTTTGATTGATGCCACTGCTGTCTTCTATCGTGAACAAAAATCGATCGCCAACGAATTAGTCACCTTTGCGGCAGTCTGTCTCTCTGCACCTTTCGCTTATGCTGCGACGACGGGAACTCTTTCTAGCCTGGTTTTTGGCTTGTGGGCACTCAACACCTTGTTTTTTGGCAGCGCGATTTTCACCGTAAAATTGCGAAAACCGAAGACTAGTTCTCTCATACCGGGAGAAGTGTATCACGCGATCGCGTTGCTAATGGTTAGCGGACTCTATGGCTTTGGTATTTTGCCTCTGCTGGGTGCTTTGGCGGTGAGTATCGTCTTGCTCAAGTTTGGGATAATTGTTTGGCAGCAAGATTGGTATCGCACTGCTCCAATTCAGACGGTTGCTCTAATAGAAACTTTGAGTGCGCTGAGTTTCTTGGCGATCGTTGCTCTTTCCGTTTTGCCAGCCCGCTTAACTGCCCTTCCTTAAATCAAGGCTCATGAAGCACTTCTGTCCCTGAAACCATTGCGTCTAATGCCGCCTCATCCAAAATTGTCAGCTTGCCGCGCTGATAAGTCACGATCGAGTGGATGCTTTTGAACAGTCGGACACACTCTTCGTAAGTAATGCCAATGCTGCGAGCGATTTGATAGTAAGGTAGCTTTGCCTTCAACTGCTGACCCGATGCACTGGGTATCGTTCCAGACTGCAAGGCAGAACGTTGAATGAATTGCGCCAGCCGCACAATCGCCCGTTCTGACACCAGACCGTGAACTGTTTCGTGGAGTTGTTGAACTCGCTGGTTTAACACTTGCATCATTTGCAGCGCGATGTCTGGATGGTGTTGAATCGCCTCTAGCAGCATCGATCGCTCAAGAGTCAAAACCCAACAATTGCTTTTAGCCGTCACGGTTGCAGGAGCGATGCCATTGCCCAGTAAGGCAGGAGCCGCAAAAAACTCGCCTGCCGACAGGGTGCGAAGGATGGTTTCTTTGCCTGTCGTTGCTGTTTTGGCAATTTGCAGCACACCTGCCGATAGCGCGTAGAGCTTTGCAGGTAAGCGATCGCCTTCGCCCATCACAGTCTCTCCCTGCTGGTAGTGCCGCACTTGGGTATAAGGCTGCAATTGGGCTAATTCGATCGATTTCAGATTGGCAAAGATCGCGATCGCCGTCAATTGCTCAAGGGTTGCTTGCATCGTCGATGATCAACTGGTTAAAACTGTCCGGTTCCCTGAACGATATGCTTAGTGGTGGTGAGCGCTTCCAGACTGATTAGCCCTCTACGATGCCCTTTTTGATTGGACATTCCTAAAAAGATCGCGTCTCCTTGTTTGGGGTTGCGATAAAAACGAGGAGACGCATTGATATAGGTTGAAGCGCTGTTGACCCCCAAAGCAAATTCTCGACTTTCTTGATAAGACTCGGTGGCTAAACAATCGGCGTGACCGCTGCTGTGGTGATTAATCCAGTCAATGGCGGCACTCTGATCGTCGGCTATCTTAAACGCGACGATGCGATCGAGATAGGCCTGATTCCATTCAGAGTCTTCAGCAAAGCGTAATTCTGGAAACTCAGCCACTAGATGGGCATCGCCCCGAATCTCAAATCCCTTCTCTCTTAAACTGCCCCAGAGCATCGTTAAAGAGGAGGGATTTTGCTGGGGGTGAATCAAGACCTTCTCGATCGCGTTGACCGGATCAGGCTCACTCATGTGACTGTCAAGAATCATCCAGCGCGCCATCTCTAAACTGCCAGAAGGCGACCAAGAGAGGTAGCAGTTCCCCATTGCAGACTTCAGCACAGGTGCCGTAGACTGGCGCACCACCTGCTGAACTAAACTCGGTCGCCCATAGGGAATGACCAGATTTAAGTGGCGGTCTTGAGTGATCAAATCGCGAATCGATGCCCCTTGATCGGCGGGAAGTGACTGCAAGCAGCCCAGCGGCAACCCGGCATCTTCGATGGCAAATTGAAGCGCTTGGGCAACGGCTGCATTTGAGTGACTCGCCTCACTTCCGCCTTTGAGAATCAAGCTGTTGCCTGTTTTAATGCACAGACCTGCGGCGATCGCGCCCAAATCTGGAAACGCTTCATAGACTAGCGCAATCACGCCCAACGGCATCAACTGAGAATAAGTTTGGCACTGGTCTACCTGAAAGTTTGCGGTCATCACGCGCCCGATCGGATCGGGCAACTCGCTGAGATGCTGCAAAATCTGAATCGTGTTTTGAATGCGCTCTGGCGTTAGCTTGAGCCATTCG
>JAYVFW010000173.1:0-5135 GCA_043772715.1 Phormidesmis sp.
ATCATTTTTGGAGTGACTCCTAGCTGCTGCAACTCTTTGAGGGTGGCAGCGATGCCAGCTTTGGGCGGATCGAACAGCGCCAGGTAGCCCAGAAACGTCATGTTCGTTTCATCATCTTTGCTGAAGGAATCTTGATTAAAATCGCGATAAGCCACACCCAAGGCTCTAAATCCTTTACTGCCTAGATCTTCAGCCTGTTGGTGGAGTTTCTGTCGCTGGTCTGCAATGTCGATCGTTTTGCCCTTAGCAGTCTCAACCGTTGAGCAAACCTCCAGAATATTTCTCAGTGCGCCTTTGGTGACAATCAGATGCTTACTCTCTTGTTTGAACAGAATGCTGAGACGTTTGCGGTTGAAATCATAGGGCACTTCATCGAGCTTTTGATAGCCAGCAATGTCGAATGTTTTGTATTCGCGAATCGCGCTGTCGATCGGATTCACATAACCCGACTCAGAGGCGGCATTCAAATAAGCGTAAAGGAGAACCCGATCGCTGTCCTGCCCTTCCACATCAACCGCAGCGTGAATTTTCACCGCTCCTTCTGTCAGCGTCCCGGTCTTGTCGGTGCAAAACACATTCATGCTGCCAAAGTTTTCGATCGCGGGTAAACGTTTTACAATCACCTGCTTTGCTGCCATTTTCTTAGCACCCCGCGCCAGATTAACGCTGACGATCGCAGGCAGCAGTTGCGGAGTTAAACCAACCGCCAGCGCCAGCGAAAACAGAAAGGATTCCAGCACTGGGCGATGCAGGTAGACGTTAGCAACAAAAATGAGAACCACTAAAATTAGCGTGACTTCCATCAGAAAGTAGCCAAATTTGCTGAGTCCCCGTTCAAATTCTGTTTCGTCAGGTCTAAGTTTCAAGCGTTCCGAGACTTTGCCGAATTCAGTTTCCTTTCCGGTATGAACCACGATCGCTTTCGCCGTTCCACTAATCACATTGGTTCCCATATAAAGGGAATTGGTGCGTTGGCTGAGTCCAGTGCCCGCAGACAATACGCCACTGAGCTTGTCAACCGGATAGGTTTCTCCGGTCAGTGCAGCTTCACCCACTGAGAGATCTTTCGACTCTAAAACGAGACAGTCGCCCGGAATATTTTTACCCGCACTCAGCAGCACAATATCGCCCTGAACGACTTCCTCATTGGGGATCTCTTGAGCTTGACCGTCCCTCAAAACTGTGGCTTTAACTTGCACTAATGCCAATAATTTCTCGACCGCGTTTGAGGCTCCACGCTCTTGCCAAAATCCTAGTAGCCCACTGATCAAGACGATCGTCAAAATGATAATCGCATCTGCCGCATCTTGCAGAAAAATCGATAGCACTGCTGCAACAATCAGAATCAAGATAATCGGACTCCTGAACTGATTAAGCAACAGCACCCATGTACTCGATTTGTGGGTTTGTTTGAGGCTGTTTGCGCCATACTTGCTCAGGCGTTGTTGCGCCTCTTGACGGCTTAACCCAGCGATCGTCGAGTGCGTCTGCTGGAGCACCTGATTCCCAGACAAGCTCCAAAATGTGGACTGTGGATTCATTGTTTTCTACCTGATGGTGAAGTCTCTTCGTAGGAGAATCGTGTTTCCATCAACAGTCTCAACGGTTGAGGTATGTCGGTGCTTACTGACTGCTGACTCCATCAGTCGTGCGTCCGCTCATCTCGCTCGGATAGATGCGGTAGATGGCAATTACCTCTGCACGTCCCCAAGTGTCGATCCAAGTTCGATTGATAGCAGGAGAAAGGGTTGGATTAAGCTCTTTAATCAGGTGCATTGCCCGATCGATGTCTGGCTGCTCGGTGAGGTGGTCGACTCGACCTGTCACAATCACGCTACGCCAATGAAGCAAATTGTGAATTTCTTCAACCTGTAGACAGATTTCTGGATTCGCGTCGATGTCATGAGTCTTCATGCCTTCGGTTGTGAATAGGTAGATGTCCTCATCTTCTATGTAATAGTGCATCGGCATCACGTAGGGTTTTCCTTCGTGTATGTAGCCAAGATGACCGTATCCTACTTGTTGTAGGAAGCCTCGTATTTCTTTTTGTCCCATTTCATCGATATCTAACATGATTATTCTCCTAAAGATTCACTTGATTAATGGTCTTGATTGGTAGCATTGAAGAGCAATACTCCATGCTTTGCATCTGTTAAATGGAGTGAATGTGGGAAGGTCAGTGCTGAGAGTCAGTAGGCTGTTCAGAGAGCGTCAATAAAAAGGCGAGATTTGTCGCTGCTTTTACGGCGTGTCGGGCAGCAGCAGGTATAAAAACAAAGACTCCCAATTCCAGGACAATCTCTTTGCCTTCCAGCGTCAGCACACCTTGTCCTTCAATCACGTTCACCGTAGCATTGCGATCGGAAGCATGTTCTGCAATATGCGTTCCTACCGCCAGCAACATCAGCGCATAGCGACAGTTTCTATCTTCTAGCAGAATCTTGCTCTTGACTCCAGTTTTGGGATACTCAATGACCTCCGCCCAACGAACTGCGGTATTGTTCAATGACATTATGGTTGCGGTCATGCGTTACTCCTTTATTACAGAGAAATTAATGTGAACAAGGACACTCGTGGATTGAGCAGCTTTATATATCACGGAAAGACAATTTTGGCGATCGGCGCATGTCCCAGGAAAAGGTAGGCAGCCGATCGCAACACACTTTCAGAATAGAGAATCTTTTGAATGTTTAGACTTGGCGCACGTTTTGCGGTGGCATTGTAGGTCGCGATTTCCCCTTCTAGGCTAAAGTCGCTCTGAGTGCGGTAGTGGTCATTGTCGTGCATTGCCTGAAAGATGAAGTTATAAATTGGATTAAGACCCAGGGTTGTGTCATAGTTTTCGGCAGACACCCAAAGATGGCTTTGCTGGATATCGGCAAACATTTCTGCGGCATTGTTGTAACGCGCATACCATGAGAATTCTATATTGAGCGGGGTATCCTGAAACTCACTCCAGAGCCAATCACAGAGTTCTGCGATCGTATCCTCAGAAATTTCAGCAGGTTTGCCTTCAAGGTAGAGTTTGGCGAGGATTTCGACTCTAGATGCCGTTGCGTTCGCTTGAGTATTGACGTTAGCGTTTGCGGCAGTAGGTTCTTTGGGTTTGCTCATTTACTGACCTACGATGACTTGACGAGCTTTTACCTCTCATATTATTTGCAGATTTAGTTTTTGCTGTTCACCTTTAGAAGCATCTATGAACTATCTTGCTAGATTAAACGTATTAGTGCATAACATAGTAGAGAGTGAGACAGTACGGGTTAGACTTGGCTTTTCTACAGACTTCGGAATCTTGCTGCTGTACGATACACCGCCCTCAACGCATCGAAAAAATCTCTTCAGCCGAAGAAGGATGAATTCCGATAGTGTGATCAATTTCTTGTTTAGTGACTCCTTTTCTCATTGCCAGTGAAAATCCTTGTAGCATTTCGGCTGCTTGATCACCGACAATGTGAATACCGATAACTTGATCATTGGTACTGTTGACAACAAGTTTGATTAAAGCTTTTTCGTTTTGACCACTTAAGCTGTGAAACAACGGCTGAAACTCGCTTTGATAACAACGCACTGCCGCCTCGCCAAAGTGTGCCTGTGCTTGTGGCTCGGTCATGCCGACTGATGCCGCTTCGGGGCGACAGCAAACCGCCGATGGCACACTGTTATAATCCACAGTCCATGCATAATCACCGAAGATAGTGTCAGCAAATGCGCGACCTTCTGATAGCGCGACGGGAGTTAGTTGCTTACGATCGGTGCAGTCTCCAACCGCGAAGATATTGGGTTGGCTAGTGCGGCTGTGGGCATCGACCGCGATCGCGTTTCGATCGATTTCAATCCCAACCTGTTCTAAGCCTAGATTGTCTAAATTGGCAGTGCGTCCGATCGCGCACAAAACTAGATCGGCGGTGATTGGGGTCGAGTGATCTGACAACGTTAGCTGCAAGGCTCGATCGCCAGCAATAATTTCTTTAACGGTCATATTGCAAGCAATCTCAATGCCTCGCTGAGTTAACCCATTGTGAATGGCGTTGCTAATCGCGGGGTCAAATCCACTCAAAATGCAGTGTTCATTGTTAATCATAAACACTTCTGTTCCAAATCCGTGTAGGGCGCTGGCAAATTCAACACCAATATATCCACCGCCGATGATGGCAATTTTTTGCGGCAACTGCGGCAGATGAAACATCTTGTCAGACGTAACCGCATACTCAATGCCAGGAATGTTGAGCTTGTTGGGGTGACTGCCGACCGCGAGGAGTATTTTATCGGCGGTGATTTTCTGATCGGCAACTTCTACCGTGTGAGCATCGATTAACACTGCCCGATCGCAGATTAATCGAATCCCCTTTTGAGTCAGCGATCGCTCATGGCTCTGCCGAAATTGAGCCATCGCCTGATCTCGCGCTTTGACAAATTTTGCCCAGTCAAACTGAGGACGATCGCCGCTCCAACCATAGCCTTTAGATGCGTCTGCATAGCGAGCAAAATCAGCCGCATAGACCATGAGTTTTTTAGGAATACAGCCCAAATTTGCACAGGTGCCCCCAAGATGGCTGGCTTCTGCGATCGCGACCCGTGCGCCATAGTGGGCTGCTTGCTTTGCGGCTGCCAACCCTCCAGGACCTGCCCCAATCACAAATAGATCATAATCTTCATTCATAGCTAGATAGTTTGAGAATACTCATCTGCCGTGACTCTACGGAGTTAGTATCAATCGTGACACCTACCTATAGAGAGAGAAGAATTGCGAAGTGAAATGAGAATTTGTTATCAAAAGAGAGAGGTTGACGATCGCAATTTTGAATACTTTTAGAAGATTGAAAGTAACGGGTTAACAAACAATGACTGAAACTTTTAAGAAGGGCGATCAGGTTGAGTGGAACAGTTCTGGTAACGAGGTCGAAGGCACAGTTAAGAAAAAAATTACTGAGCCAACTGACTTGAAAGGACACCACTTTGAGGCTTCAAAAGAGCATCCTGAGTATTTAGTAGAGAGTGACAAGACGGGAAAGGAAGCCATTCACAAACCCGAATCACTAGACCTCCTGCATGAATAAAATTCTCGACGTAACTACCCTGAGATCTCGCCCCCTAACCCCCAATTCTGGGGGAACCGGAGTTCAAAGTCCCCC
>JAYVFW010000174.1:0-5132 GCA_043772715.1 Phormidesmis sp.
TTGCGATGGCAGAAGAAGCCGCTCGCAAAAAAATGACGGCTCCTCCACAGTGGATATTGCCTGAAGACTAAATACAAACAGAATAGATTCAGATTATTACAAAGTGCCTCTAGAAGACATCTCGGCGTTGCCAATGATCACTCCTCTAGAGGCACTTTGCATTATTAAGAACCGTCAACACCAAGGTTGTCCACGTGCCACATCTCACCCGGACAACCTTTATGAATTTTCTACGTGAAATTTCGTAGGAGTTTTAATCATTCTTTGAAGACATGAATAAACGGATACCAGTTTATTACTCGTATGGTAAATTTTGTTTAGTGTCGAACCCCAGAACTGGCGAGTTAGTACGGGGGCATCTATGAACCATAGAATCTGTAATCTTTTACAACTGTGTCTACAGCAGTGTCTGGCGATCGCGCTTCAGGGTACTCCTACCATTCACCATAAATTTTAGGAGTAATAACTTCCATGACAACCGTAACGAAAGTACTTTCAGCTCTCACCTTTGGGACTGTTTTAAGTGCAACGTGCCTTCTTGGATCTCTCAAAGCTGAGGCAGCCACTTTTGTTCTCGACTTTGAAGGTCTGCAAGACTTAGAATCTGTTAACAATTTCTACAACGGTGGAACGGGTAGCAGTGGCAGCGGGCCTGGCTCAAACTTTGGCATCTCGTTCAGTCCTAGAGCTCTGGCACTTATAGATCAAGATGCTGGCGGCTCTGGTAACATTGGTGGCGAACCTAGTCCAGATACTGTTTTGTTTTTCCTTTCAGGGTCAGCCATCATGGATGTGGCAGCCGGGTTTGATACTGGCTTCTCATTCTTCTACTCAGCGATTAACAATCCAGGCGTTGTTAACGTTTATGATGGCTTGGGTGGAACGGGTAATCTTCTCACCAGTCTCAATTTGCCGACCACTCCGTTCAACGGAGCACCAGATCCAACAGGTCAATTCAGCCCCCTTCTTCCATTTGGGGTTAGCTTTAACGGGCTTGCTCGCTCCGTTGATTTTGGTGGGACAGCTAACCAAATTGTTTTCGATGACATTACGTTAGGCTCTGCTACTCCTGGCGGACAGCCGATTCCTACTCCTGCTCTGTTGCCAGGGCTGATTGGTTTGGGCTTGGGTGTGCTGCGGAAGCGCAGAGCAGCGGCTGAACAAGCGAACAACGCTTAATCCAACCGCCTCTGCTTAAACAGATCATTTATTCTAGTTAAGCTGTGTTCTTTGATTGAAGGACACAGCTTTTTTGAGCCTAGAGCAACCGCGATCGAATGCGAAAAATAGTGTGACAGTTTCTTACTCTCAAGAAGCGTTCGATCGCATCATCGAGCATTGGTCGAACTGGCAGAAGTCGCGATCGGCACGCCTCGAAAGACAACCGTCTCAGGAATCTGCAAGTCAACGCGATTTAACTCTGCTGGAACTCGCAGCATCACCATTACATCAACCGACTCACCCGGACGCAAACTGTAGAGCGAAAGCGCCTTGCCGTTAGGCGTGCGGAAGTCGAGGGCTGGATATCGCATATTGGTTCGAGAATTAATGGCAGCGGTTTGAGCGAGATCAATATCGCTGCCGCGCAGTTGCTCACGCAGCCGCTGAACGCGCATTTTCAAATTTACAACATTTGAATCACTGGCTCCGTTGACCCGATCGGCAGACAGCAGCTCAATCCGTCCATCTCCGTTATAAACAGGTTGGACAAAACGACCCGGCTCAATGCGTTGCGAAATCGGCAGCAAATTGCCTAGAAGGGCAAACGATCGGATACTCTTCTGAGACGCAGAATCAGCAGCGATCGGACGGTTAGCGGCTTGCAAAATTGCCTCAACATCTCGGTGGGTTCTCACAGCTTGAACCACTGCAATGCTGCTGAAGAGAAATGCCACGATCGAGAGCAGCAAGGCTAGCCCCGTCGCCGTATCGGTTGCTAAGTTTCTGCCCCCAACTCCTTCACTAGGATTGGGACGACTAACATTAGGACTAATATTAGGACGAGGTGAACGCTGATCGATGTCTTGCTCTTGAAATTTGGGTCGCTCAAGGTTACGTTCTTGTACCATGATATTTACCCCGAAGTGTGCGATTTGTTCAAGCTTATAAGAAGAAGTAATTTTTTTGCTCCTTCCTAAAGGAGTGACTTCTAATGGCTTTCTCACTCATTTGTCATAGAAAATTTAGGACGTTTTGATAGACGATTTGATGAAACGATCGCGTTCTCGAAAATCTACTATTTAAACCAAAAAAGGGCGCTGTAATTGCGCCCCTTCAGAATTTTGTAGATTTTTACACTGAGGCTTGCTGACGTTGGTAGAGCGACCAATATAGACCTTTCGATCGCAGCAACTCGTCATGAGTGCCTTTCTCAGCGATTACGCCTTTCTCCATTACCAGAATTAAATCAGCGCGTTTGAGCGGCGCAAATCGGTGAGCGATCAGAAACACAGTTTTGCTTTCTGCAAGTTTTTGCAGGTTTTGCAGAACTTGCTGCTCGGTTTCACTGTCTAGGGCACTCGTCGCTTCGTCTAAAACCAGCATCGGGGCATCTGAAAGAAAGAGTCTCGCTAAAGCCACTCGCTGCCGTTGTCCCCCTGAGAGGGCAGTGCCTCGCTCACCGACACTCGTCTCATAACCTTGAGGAAGTTCGCTCACAAAGTCATGGGCGACCGCTAGCCGCGCCGCTTCGACCACCTGCTCTGCCGTCACATCGGGGCGACCTAAGCTAATATTTTCTAAAACGCTGCCGTTAAACAGAAAATCTTCTTGCAGCACGACTGCCATTTGGCTGCGAAGTGAGTGCAGATCGGCGCTCTTAATATCAAAACCATCAATCAAAATCCGTCCTGATTCGGGCTGATAAAGTCGCTGCAACAGCTTAGACAGCGTGCTTTTCCCAGAACCACTGCGCCCAACTACGCCGATCAGCATTCCCGGTTCTGAGGTGAACGAGATGCCCTTTAGCACAGGTTCCTGCTGGGGGTTGTAGCGGAAAAAGACTTGATCAAACGTCGTTTGACCTTTAAGCGGCGGCAGCACCAAACCTGATCCGGGTTCTGCTTCGGGGGCGACGTTGAGAATGTCACCAATCCGATCGACCGACAGCAACACCTGCTGCAAGTTTTGCCAAAGTTGCACGAGGCGAAGCAACGGCCCTGTCACCCGTCCTGATAGCATTTGAAACGCAACCAACTGACCCACGGTTAATTTCTGTTCGATCACCAGATGGGCACCAAACCATAAAATCAGCAGATACGAAAGGTTGGTGAGAAAGTCTCCCAAATTATTGCTGATGTTGGAGGTTGTAGACGCTTTAAAACTGGTGCGAATATAGCGAGCGAATAAACCTTCCCAGCGATCGCGCGATGCCTTTTCTGCTGAGTGCGCCTTAACGGAGTGAATGCCTGTGATCGTCTCGACTAAGAAAGACTGACTATCGGCGCTGCGGTTAAACGTCTCGTTGAGCCAGTTTCGCAAAATTGGGGTGGTGGTCAACGTCAGAGCCGCGTATAGCGGCAGTACAGATAAGGCAATCCCGGTGAGCGGAACGCTGTAGAAGAACATCAACGCTAGATAAACCACTGCAAAGAAGCTATCTAGAATCACCGTCAGCGCAGTTCCGGTCAAAAACTGGCGAATCGTCTCCAATTCCTGCACTCGGGCAACAGTATCGCCCACTCGTCGCGCCTCAAAATATGACAGCGGCAACCGCATCAAGTGACGAAAAAGCTGCGCCGATAGACTCAGATCCAACCGTCGCGCCGTGTGGGTGAAGATAAACAGCCGCAGAATTCCAAGAATCGCTTCAAAAACTGCCACCGAAAGCAGCGCGATCGCCATCACATCCAGCGTTGGGATGCTGCCCTGCACCATCACCTTATCAATGACTACCTGAGTAATCAAAGGCGTTGCTAATCCCAAAAGCTGCAAGGTAAAGGAAGCGAATAGCACTTCACCCAGCAGACCTTTATATCGCCAGATCGCAGGCAGAAACCAGCTTAAGTTAAACCGTTCCTGCTTTTGAATCGGCTCAATTTGCCAGAGTTGCCCATCCCAGCGCTGTTGGACGGTCGATCGGTGAATCGCCTCACAGTTCATCGTCGGATTGATCGGGTCAGCGATGATCAAGCGATCGCCCCGCACCCCATATGCCACGACCCAATGCGGCTCCACCTGAAAAGAAACTGAACTCTGTCCCTCACCTGAATGCTCTTTGCCCCACAGCATGATTGCTGGAAAATTGAGCAGTCGCAAACTCTGCCAGTTGGTTTCAATGCGCCGAAGCTGTAGCCCTAATTTTTCAGCCGCATCGACCACGTTTGTGGGACGCTGCCCGCGAAGTTGACGCTGCACCCAATCCATCTGAGCCGGATTTTGTAAATGATTAGACACCATCGTCAGACACGCGGCGGCTGTGTTCATTCCGGCTACAAACGGAAAACCATTCACCGACTGAGCAGAGTAGTCACTTTCGGGCTGATAGCGGCGGCGCTGAATTGCCCAAAAGCGATCGATCTCCGATGAAGACAGCGAAGACCAATTGCTTGCCGTCCACTGCACAATTTGCACATCGTTGCTGGCAGCTCGTGCCTTCCATCCCGGCAGTTCTAGCAGGTCACCCACCCATTCACCAGGTTTTAGAAACAGCGATCGTCCGTCATCAGCAACGAGCCGCACTTTGCCCACCAAAACAATCAGTTGCACATTGGGCGTTTCTTCTGACCAGAGCAACTCTCCCAGCTTGCAGCGGCGAATTTCGGCTTTAGTCTTAAATTGAATCTGCTGTTCTGGACTGAGAAGCGATAGGGGCGGTGACTCCCAAGGCAGATTTGCAGCAACGTCATTGGTAATCATGGGGCTTTTACATTAAGGCTAAATGGGGGTTAAAAGCGATTCTCAAAATTTACTCTACCTGAAGCTTGACAGTCATTTTTTGAATCTTTTCTGCTAGCCAGCGCTCAAATAATTCAGTTTGCAAAGTTTGCCGTAACTGCTGATTGTCAAGCGTTGCTGGAATCGTTTGCTCGACTCTAAACAATGCCCAACGCTGCTCGACCTCGATCGGACCCACCAGATCACCCGGTTCGGCAGAATCGATCGCGGCTCTAATCATGTCGGGCATCGTGCCA
>JAYVFW010000175.1:0-5126 GCA_043772715.1 Phormidesmis sp.
CACATCCCCAAAGTGAGAAAGGATGGATGCTCGTGGATGCTTTTCAGTTTTGTCATCGAAGTTTTTGAACACGGGTTGCCGCTCATCCACTTCGCGATCGCCTGTCGTGACTTTGGGTTTTCTGGTTCCAATAGCCATTATTTGATGCCTCTCTGTTTTAGTACTGGAGTGATTTTCTCGATCGGGGCTTGCTTGATGCTGCTGACGGTGCCAGCCTCATCTACTAGTGCCGTGTAGCCAGACTGAGCGCTGCACAATGCCGTGTTTGCGGGTAGAAGCCCTTTACTGTCTCGGTTTCGTGGGTTGTAGTAAGCGTTGCCGCCTTCCACCATTGGGAATTTCTCATCAATCAGAATGCAGCGTTCAGCCCGTTTAAGGGCGATGCGTTTATCTCTAGCTACTTGCTCGGTTGAACGGGTAATCGCTTGCTCTACTTGCTCTGTGGCTTGTTTGTGTTGGGCATCAGCACTTTGTTTAGTGATTAGCTCCATTGCGATCGGGGCGATGCAATCTGCGCTGACCAGGATTGATGCCAAGGGGCGATAGCGGGGATGAACGTTGAGGAAGTTCACTGAGCACCTCGCTCAATGGTTGTCTGAACCTTGAAAATGATGCCTTGATCTCGAATCCAGTAACCGCCACAGAAGCAAGCGAGGCAGAGAAAGACGGTAACAATGCCGCCAAAGGTTGAGCCGTCATCGTTGTGATACATCTCAGCCTCCTGCACAAACTACTTTGTTATCGATCGCTGTAGCGCTACCGCCATTTTCCCCACAGATAGGGACTTGCGTGATTTGAATTGCGGTTGAAATCGCAACTCCGATAGCGCACCCAAGTAGAAAGAAGCCGATGCGGTCAGCGTTGCGGCGTTCATCGTTCATTCCGCATCCTCTGGCAGATAAATCCCTTCAGCAATCTGGTGGCAGATCGCAATGACTAGGGGCATTGAGTGAACCGGGTTTGTCCAGTCACAATCGGGATGAGTGAGCAACCCGTGAGCGTCATAGTCTTCTGAGGTTTCGCCCTGCTCTGCCATGAAACCACCGAAGCTTGACCAGTCGTCTTCGTTGTAGACACAGCACTGATCACCCCAGGCAGCAATGTCTGTGAGAATTGCAAACTTTTCGATAAGACAGAGCGATTCAAGGCGATCCCCGTAGATGGCTGCAATCTGAGCAAGCCTGCCGTCTCGATAAGTCAGGAGTGAATCTTTCGTAGCCATAATTGATAAATCTCCAAGTGATTGTGTTGACGGTTGTTTAGGGATAGAGCCAGCTTCAAACTGTGGAAGGTGAGGGCTGGCTTTTGAGTGAAAACGTTTACCAATCTGCGATCGCGGTCAACTCAATTTCTGGCTTGGCAATTGTGGGTGGAGTCAACTGATGAGAAGGCACTAACCAACAATTGAGGATGTGTTCTAGCCCATCTTTGGGGTCGTCACTTTTTAAGCTGGCTGCAACCTCTAGCAGCAGAGCTTGATGGGCTTTTTTAGACACTGAGACTCGCATCGCTTAGACCTCACTGCTGAGGCGCAGGGCAATCTGATAAAGCCCTTGAGCATTGAGCCATCTGGCATCGGTAGGTACGGTGATCCCCTTCTTAGCCAGTAACCCAGCCATGCCAGGTAAGAGTGAACCGCCTTCCACCGCGATGATTGAAGTCGCAGCCGGAACGCGAGTCGAGGCAGCTTTAACGAAGGGCTTCAACCCTTGCTCAAACCATCGGGGAAGTGATTCGATGTACGCCTGTTTGAAATTCCAATCGGGGTTTTGAGTGCCGTAGCTGAAGTCACCTTTCTCGATGCCAGCGCGAATTAAGTGACGATCCCCTGGTCGTTTGAGAGATTGCCTCACACTGTCTGAGGTAGCGATCTCGTCAATCAACTTCTCTACCCCGGCATCGGGAGCGTAGTCTCGATAGGTCATCTGCAAGCCGTTGAAGGCAGAAACGATCGAAGTTCCATTGCCCAAGTCAAACAGCAGCGCATTGGTGAAATCAAACTCGTTTCTCAGCGCGTAAGCAACGCCTGAACCTTCCTCTAAGACTTTGCTGAGGCTGACAGTGATGGTTGAGTCCTTGCCCAACAGCCGGACATTGTGAACGCCTTCTAAAGCGGCGCGAATGGCTTTACCGAACACTTTGCCATCATGGACAGACGCACAAAGATTCAGCGTCCATTCTTTGCGGTAGGGCAAGCTGGTGAGCGTGCTGAGCAGCAGTTGTAAGCAGAGTTCTGTTTCACCTTCGTTAGAGTCAGTGACGCGATAGACCCCGCTCGGAGATTGAAAATAAGCGTTCAATCCTCCAATCCATTGCTTGCCTGCAAGGTCTGGACGATCACCGCTGAGATATTCGACATAGCCGAGATTGGCATGAGTCGCTCGTTCTGAGAGGTAGTGAACATAGGACTCCATCAATGTTTGACCCACTGAGGAGGTCAGCTTGACGGCTCCGTTGCCCACGTCTAACCCGATTGGTGTGACGTGGCTGATAGTGGCAGCATTGGGCAATTTGGCTTGATTGAGTTGGGTGATCGTAGGGCTGAGTGTCGCATTCATAAAGCTTCAATTCCTTTCGTGAGGATCTTTTGAGACACTTTCAGGCGCATGGAAAAGGAGGGGTCATTCTGTGGCATCTCTAACCCGTTTTTGCCTTTTTTCGCCTATCCATGAAATTGATGGTATCATCTTTTTCACACCTTGCAACTGGTTATTAGCTGCTTTTAAGCAAACTTTGTTAAGTTAAATAGGGTAAAAGGTAGTATGGAGGCAGCTAATTCGTGAATGGAAAAGACGTGAGTAAAAAGGTCTACGTCACACTGGCTGACACTGTGCAGGAAGATCTAGAAGGTTGGGCTGATTATCAAGGCAGACCAACTGCCAACCTTGCTGCGTACCTAATTGAACTAGGGATACGTGAAGCAAAGGAGAGAGGGGAATTCAAAACGGCACAAAATCCCCCTGCATCTGACAGCAAGGGTAAGTAGATAGCATGCTACAAGACCCCGAAAAACCTTTTGAGGAATGGGAGCAAGAAGTTAGGGCACAGACTATCGATGAAGCCAAAGCGAAGTGTCAAGCGATCGCAGACGGACAAACCCTCACCGATCTTCTGACCGTGGCTCAGGCAACTGTAACGCCCTATAAAGGCACTTATCGATTCATCTGTTGGTTTAGAAGTGAAAGGAGCGATAACGATGACGACAGCAACACTGGAAGTTAAGGGACTGCGAACCGTTCGCCACATCCCAAGATCAGGAGAACATCAGCTATCCATCAATCTGGGGCTGGCTGATGCCTCCACCGTGTTTGAGTTTGCCAAACAGATCGGAGTGCAGCCAGAAATCGTACAGATTCCCTCAAAGTCTGGCATCGAAATTCATGCCCTGCTGATTTGTGAACCTCTTGATACCTCCCCTTTATCTGAAGGTATCAAGTTGAGTAACCAATTAGATGAATTGACGGAGCGGATTAATCCTGATGCAATTCGTCACGTCTACGGCAAAACTCAGGCAGCTTAAATGGCAAAACTCCTCTGCAACTGAGAGCAAGGGGAAATAGGAGGGCGAACTCTACGAGGAGCGAAGCTAACACTAATGACACAACTACTTGAAAAAATCACCGACCAGCGCATCGTTCTCCAAGGAACGTGGGAAAAGTTCAAGCTGATGCAGCAGGCATCGGAGGATTCTCCTGGCGTGCGGCTGGCTTATTACGAAGGAACGATCGAAGTCTTTATGCCCGGATTCCAGCACGAGAATTTTTCAGAAATTATTGGCTATCTCGTGACCACGTTTCTGTTATCCCAAGGCATTGCTTTCGTCCCGTCTGGTTCAGTCGCCCAGGAGCGCGAGGGAAAAGCCTCGGCTCAGGCAGATAAGTCTTACTGTCTCGGGGGCGCAAAGCCGATTCCTGACTTATCCATCGAGGTCATCTTTACGAGTGGCAACGCCAATAAGCTGGCTCGATATCAGGCTTTGGGCGTGTCTGAGGTCTGGTTTTGGCAGGATGGTGTCCTCGCGTTGCATCATCTGAGAACCAATCACTATGAGCGGATTGACCGTAGCGAGCTTCCTGGACTCCAACAGTTGGATGTAGACCTCCTACGACGCTGCATTCTGATGGCTGAGACTGACTTTCCCTTAGCTGTTCAGACCTTTCAAGCCTCTATTGGAAGGAGGTAGAGACATGTCTGCGGTGAGGGGCGCATTAGTGAACGCTTGTACGCTTCCTCAGATCCGATTACATTTACAGAAGAATTTGTCATGGATCGCTCGCGGATCAGAGAAAATGTCCTGATACACTTAGACTCACTTCAGAAACGTGAGCAATCAGCCATGACGTGCCCAGTTTCCACCGTTGCAAATCGAGAGGTCCGCATCATGTTCTAGGAACCCTAGAAGCCAAAAACCCCCACTGCTGAAACAGAGAGGGCTTTGAAGGCTCAAAATATTCAGCTTGAATAACGGGAGGCGGGGACACTAACTTGAACGCTTTGACGGGCTAAGAGTTAGGTTCCTGACAGTGCCATGTGTTTATTATGCCTCATTTGGCTCGAATGGCAATAGAGTTTGCTGGGCATTTTTGAGATTTTACGCATGGTTCTCTCTCCCGTCGCTGCCTTTTTGGAGCAGAGAGCGATGGAACCCCACTAAGATTTTTGGCGTGCAACGTTGCACCCATCTTGCAGCCGTGACGTGACGGTTTGCCTCCTAATTTTCTTGTCTTATTCCTTGCTCTCTGTCCCACTGCACATCATTTGGACAGAGAACCCATGCTTACTTTTTCAGATCTCTATCTTGCTGATCTCACTGATTGGTATTGTCTAGCCATCTGCGAATCCGCTCTGCTTCTGCCTGCTTCCCCCCATCAACCGCTTAACCTTTGGGGAGGTGCCGCATGAGTCAGATCGCCCCCTGCCCCAGACCGGATTTAGACGATGCCTACTGGTTGAAGTTCAACGCCTGGCAATTCCTGCAAGCGCCCGTTCCGAAAGCCTGTCAGAAACCGGAGTGGAAAGCGATCAACACCTACCCGATCGCTCGACGACTCGCGCATCGAGGCAAACTAATCGCCATTCGCCCAAAAACTTTCACCCAGTTCCTCGTCCTTGACCTCGACACCCTC
>JAYVFW010000176.1:0-16012 GCA_043772715.1 Phormidesmis sp.
TTGGGGGACTTTGAACTCCAGTTCCCCCAGAATTGGGGGTTAGGGGCGCGATCGCAGGTGATTTACGTCGAGAATTTTATTCATGCAGGAGGTCTAATACTCCTTCCGTAATATTGGGAACACTGACGTTGTTAAGACGAGACATGATCACCAATCGGCTTCTGGCTCGGCAGCACGAGGAACTGGTTTACTGGGAACAGTGTAAAGGGGAGTCGGCACCAACTCTAACTGATGTTGTTTCGGTTTAGAAGTCTCGCCTTTACGACGACGAGATACGCCCTCTTCGCTAGTGTCTTCTGCCACCACTTCATAGAGCAACGCTAACTTATTGGGGTCTTTACCTTTACGCAGAATACGTCCTAATCGCTGAATATATTCGCGAGTGGAACCTGTGCCCGACAGCACGATCGCAACACTTGCCTCCGGGACATCCACGCCTTCATTTAAAACTCGCGAAGCAACTAACGCCTTATAGTCCCCTTGTTTAAATCGCGTCAGAACATCGTGCCGTTCTTTAACCGGAGTTTGATGCGTAATTGCCGGGATGAGAAACTCTTGAGAAATGCGATAAACGGTGGCGTTGTCGTCTGTAAAAATCAGAGTCCGTTCAGGATAGTGTTGAGATAACAAGTCAGCGAGAATTCGGAGTTTGCCTTCGGTGCCAAAGGCGATCGCTTTTGCTTCTCGGTGCGCCAACATCGCTTTACGTCCAGCTTTCGATCGCGCACTTGACTGCACAAATCGCTGCCAACCTTGAGCGCTGCTGAGATAAATATTCGCTTCTTTTAAGAAGGCGTTGCGGATTTGCATTAAGCGATCGTAGCGTTCTCGCTCTTGTTTTGAAAGTTTGACTTTGATTTGAGTCGCTTTGTGTTTTGCCAGTGCCGAACCGGATAACTCTTCTGCGGTTTTGCGATAGACTTCTGCGCCGATTAAAGTATTGAGATCTTCGTGTTTGCCGTCTGTGCGTTCGGGTGTTGCCGTTAATCCTAATCGATAGGGCGCGATCGCAAATTCTGCAATCACTCGATTGAAACCACTGGGTAGATGATGGCATTCATCAAACACCAATAGCGCATATTGATTGCCGAGTGTTTCAGCATTAATCGCAGCGCTATCGTAGGTTGAGACGAGAATGGGAGTGCGATCGCGGGAGCCGCCTCCGAGCAACCCGACTTCGACATCGGGAAACGCCGCCGTTAAGTGTGCATACCACTGGTGCATTAAGTCTAATGTAGGCACCATCACTAACGTACTGCGCTGCGTGATCTGCATTGCCAATTGCGCCAGATAGGTTTTTCCGGCAGCAGTCGGAAGCACGACCACTCCCATCCGTCCCGCAGATCTCCATGCGTCGAGGGCTTCTTGCTGGTGTGGATAGGGTTCCATCTCTAAGCTGGGCACCATTTCAACTTCTGCAAAGGCTTTGGCTTTGTCGTCAAGCTCGGTGCCCTCAGCGCGAAGTGCCAGAACCAGATTGCGATATTGATGAGCGGGAATGCGGAATCGTTCGATGCGATCGTCCCAAATTGCATAGTCCATCCACGCCTTCCCTCTAGGTGGGGGATGGAGAATCAGGGTGCCACGATCAAACTTGAGCGTAGGAGTACGAGCCATAAGTTTTGCTCAGAACACTTGTTCGCTTGTCTGAGGTTTATCGTGTCATCTCTTAAAGGGTTTCGCAAGCCAAACGGCAAGATTAGAGAAGAAACTCAAATGGATAGCCGCTGACAACGAAGCAAAAAAACTCGTCGAACTTGACGTTAAACTAAAGGGCAAGATTCTAGCCACCGTGCGCCAAAATCATTATAGGGAAACACGCAAATAAATTAAGCATGGATATTAAAACTGGATTTGTCGGCAGCATTGGCAACACACCCTTGATTCGGATCAATAGCTTTAGCGATGAAACAGGCTGTGAGATTCTCGGCAAGGCAGAATTTCTCAATCCGGGTGGGTCGGTAAAAGATCGGGCTGCGCTCTACATCATTGAAGATGCTGAAAAGAAAGGCTTACTCAAACCCGGTGGCACGGTGGTAGAAGGCACCGCAGGCAACACTGGCATTGGGCTTGCCCACATCTGCAACGCCAAAGGATACAAATGTCTAATTATTATTCCTGAAACGCAATCACAAGAAAAAATTGACCTACTGCGAACTTTAGGAGCCGAAGTTCGGACAGTTCCAGCAGTTCCCTACAAAGACCCCAATAACTACGTCAAACTGTCGGGCAGAATCGCCGCCGAGATGGAGAACGCAATCTGGGCAAACCAGTTTGAGAATTTGGCAAACCGCATCGCCCACTATGAAACCACGGGCCCCGAAATCTGGGCACAAACTGATGGCAAGGTGGATGTCTGGGTCACTTCAACTGGGACGGGCGGCACCTATGCCGGAGTCTCAATGTTTTTGAAAGAGAAGAACCCTGACATTAAGTGCATTCTCGCAGACCCGATGGGCAGCGGATTGTATAGCTATGTTAAAACGGGTGAGGTTCATTCAGAAGGCAGTTCAATCACGGAGGGCATTGGTAACAGCCGCGTCACCGGAAATATGGCAGGTGCCCCCGCAGACGATGCAGTTCGGGTAGATGACAAAGAAGCGGTTCGTGTGGTCTATCAGCTATTGGAGAAAGACGGATTGTTCATGGGCGGCTCAGTCGGGATTAATATCGGGGCGGCGATCGCCCTTGCCAAACAAATGGGAGCCGGACAGACGATCGTCACCATTCTCTGCGATGGCGGCAGTCGCTATCAGTCCAAATTATTCAATCGCGAATGGTTAGCCGCTAAAGGACTTTTACCCAATCTATAAAATCGATCTGCCAAAATAGAGAAATGGAACTCACTGACCGATCGTCTGCTACCGAATCTGTGATCACTTCTAAGTGTGTACGGGTTTGTCAAAGCAAGTCTTGCCGCAAATTAGGAGCCGCTAACGTCTTAGCCGCGTTTCAATCTCATCCGATCGCAGATGTAGAAGTGTTGGGGTGCGGTTGTCTTGGGCAATGTGGCAATGGTCCAATGGTGGTGGTTTCACCTGAGCAGGTTTGGTATTGCGGCGTGCGATCGGAGGAAGTAGCGGCGATCGTCACCCGTCATCTTCAAAATGGCAACCCGATCAAAGCCATGCTCTACCCAAAATTTCACCCGTAAGATTATGGCTGTTTTTCTCGTGTTAAGAAGGGCAGATCAATCAACTCAGTTTGAGTGTTGTTGATTGTCACTTGCATTCCTGCTTTAGCGTTTGCCTTGGTGCGGATATAGGCAAGTCCGATCGCGCCTTTCTCTGTTTCTAAAACGCTCGTTAGCTTACCAACCTTTTCGTCTGCGATCGTCACCACGGTTCCCGGTTCTGCAAGCGCGTTTAATTGCACTCCCCAAAGCTGCTGTTTGACCCCGTTGTAAGTATCTAGACGGGCGATCGTTTCTTGCCCGATATAGCAGCCTTTGTTAAACGAAATGGTGTTCCACAACCCTGCTTCTAATGGATTGTAATCATCAGTCAATTCATGATCCGGCATTGGACGACCTTGCTCAATGCGAAGTTGTTCCCAAGCACGATCGCTGATCGGCACCGCTCCAGCGTCTATTAAAGATTGTTGGAGTGCGGCGGCTCGATCGGCGTTGATAATCAGTGTGTAACCTTCTGTCGCTAATCCACTTCCGATCGCAACTCGCACGTCTTGTCCTGCTAAATTGAGCAAGCGATGACTCGCGTAAGGTTGACCGATCAGATCTGCCCTGCCCAGGTTTTCTAAAAGCGCATGACTTCCAGAACCGATTAAGCTGAAAGTAGCAGTTTGAGTAGTAACTGCTAACTTCACTTTGTCGGCAAAGAAGATGTAGCGATCAAGAAACGTGATTAATTTCTCAGTCAAATTGGGTGACACCAACAGCAAAACCGAGTCTTCTAAAATGTAAGCCGTTGTCAGGTCAATCGTTCGTGCGGTCGAAGTGACAAACACCGTGTCGCACCCTTCACCCGGCTTGAGAATCTTAAAGTCATTAGTGCTTTGATTGTGCAGAAAGCGAATGCGATCGATATCAGAGACTTCAATGCGTCCCCAATGAGAGCGATCGTAAAGTGCCACGCCCGACCTTGCGGCTGCTAATGCTGCGGTGTCTTTCTCGAAGTTCATTCTGTTCCACTTGGCAGGGTTGCAAATATCTGTTCGACTAGCTGCTTTGTTTTATCATCCAGCCGATTCCAGTCTACATCGCCTGTTTCATCAATCAGACTCAGATCGACTTCGACGAGTTGAGAATCGTCTTGCTGGTTAAAACAAACTTTGTAGCACAGCTCCCAGAGGTCGATCGTCACTTGGCGATCGTCTTGCTCTAAACACAGTTCATAACCGGGATGCGGAGATGGCAAATGAGATAACGTTTGCTGAATCTCAGCAGCTTGGTCAGGTGGCGCGGTTTTGAGCTGTTCTTGCAGTTGAGTCACCGTTGCTTTGACCGCTTCTGGCGTATCGTCTTCCCAAATCGGCACGTCTCGATAAGTGCCCTTCCACGAAGATTGGTCTAGCTGCTTGCGAAGGTTGTCAACGACGCGAATAAACGCGGGCTGCATCAAGATTTCTGCTCGTTGCCATGCCTCAAGGGTTGCAAATTTAGGTTTCATGACTGTACTCTATCTTTGCATTTGAGGCCCTGCCCAAACGCTATTGGTTACCTGTCCGTAAGTTTGGGGTCGATCGCTCACAGCTTCTAGCGTCTCGCTCTCCAGATCCACCGTCCAAAGTTTCCAGGGAGTCTCCCCTAAATTGCCTGCTCGAAAGAGAATACGATCGCCATAGGCTTCACTCCAGCCCAACAAAATTGCGTTGGTATATTCGATTTTAGTCGGTGCAATGGTGCTAGAACGATTTAACGTGCGATCCCAAACTAGCGCATAGTCTGAGGCGATATCAGAACAGAAAATCGACTCAAATTCTCGTGCCAGCAGCCGATCGCCCGTGGCCGACCAGGAGATCGGAACGACGATCGAGATCGTTCCCGCCAAGTCAGCGCTGTTGCTAATAAACGGATTTTCTGCAAATGGCGAAGTCGCCGTAATCACTTGCAGATCACCTGTTTGCAAATTTTCCACAAACAAAACGCTGCTAACGCGGCTTTGATAAACCTCTAGCTCTGTCTGCATTTGAACCCGGCTGTAGGCTTTGTAGTGACCATCGGGTGAAGTCAGAGCCTGACTGCGGTAGGAATGCTTTTTGGGTGTGCCTTCTGCTAACGTCGCCATCACCCAACCCCACGGAATCGGATGAGGACTATTTAATGGATCAAGTTGAACCGATCGAGAAGTCATAGCCAGAACTCCAGTTCTAGAAGCGCGTTAGGTGGTGAATAGCCTCATATTATGAATGCAAACCCGATTGTCGCGAGGTCACTTTACAAGACTTCTTGAGCTACAAGTTACTTCAGCCGCCTAAGACGCAAAACTGCCGCGAGACGGATTTTGGCTACAATACCTGTACTAAAAAATAGGGGCAAACTTTTGAAAATCGTTTTTTTTGGAACGCCTCAATTTGCCGTCCCGACTCTGGAGGCTCTGCTTGCAAACCCAGCATTTGAGGTGGTGGCAGTCGTTACGCAGCCCGACAAACGCCGAGGGCGCGGCAACGAATTGTCTGCCTCACCTGTGAAATCAGTCGCAGTGACCCATCAGATTCCGGTTTGGCAGCCCAAAAGCGTCAAGAAAGATGCCGAGACGCTAGAAAAACTCCAAACCTCTCAGGCAGACGGGTTTGTGGTCGTTGCTTATGGACAGATTCTCTCTCAGGCAATTCTAAATATGCCGAAGTTGGGCTGTGTCAACGTTCACGGCTCTCTCTTGCCTGACTATCGAGGGGCAGCGCCGATTCAGTGGTGTCTCTATAACGGCGAGGCTGAGACGGGCATCACGACCATGTTGATGGATGCAGGTATGGATACAGGCGCGATGTTGCTGAAGGCAGTGCTGCCGATCGCCCTCCTCGACAACGCTCACGACTTGGCAGAAAAGCTTTCACCGCTAGGCGCAAACTTGCTGATCGAAACGCTGCTAAAACTTGCTCATCAAGAAATTCAGCCGATCGCCCAAGAGAATAGTCAAGCCACCTATGCGCCGTTGATTAAAAAAGAGAACTATGAGTTGGATTGGTCACGCGGCGCGATCGAGCTTCACAACCAAATTAGAGGCTTTTATCCCAACTGCGCGACCACCTTTCGCGGAACTGCGCTCAAAATCACGGCAACCGTCCCGATCGCTCCATTGGTAGAACTGCCTTCAGAATTTGCGATGTTAGCTTCTTTAGTGGGCGGATCTGATCGGGCTGCGGGGGAAATTGTGACGATCGTCAAAAATCTCGGAGTCGTGATTCAAACGGGTGACGGGCTACTGTTTCTGAGAGAAGCGCAACTAGCGGGTAAGCGCCCTCAATTGGGTTGGGACTTTGCCAACGGCAGTCGGTTAGAGGTTGGAGAAAGATTAGGCAATGAGGGATGCTAGACTCCTCACGATTTGTTAGTTGCCTACGGAGGGAAACCATCCTTCAGCACTGAGCGCCTCGACGGGGCTGAGACTAGCAGCCGCTTTGGCTCTGCACATACTTTCTAAGGATTTCTAGAGAGGCGTTACCGCAAGAATCAATAGAGTAAGATTCACTCCAGAACACATCTTTCCAGTAGACGGCATCGACCTGCGCTTCAAACTCCTGCCTAATTCTGCGACTGGAAACACTTTTCAAGTTGTTGACGAATTTGCTCAACTGTATCTGTGGAAAATATCGAAACACAATATGCAGATGATTGGGTTCACCATTGCACTCCAATAATTCGCACTGCCACTTTTGGCACAAATCAGCCACAATCTCTTTAAGCCTTTCCAGCATGGCTGAAGTAATTACCTTGTAGCGGTATTTGGTGCTTAAAACCAAATGAGCGTAGAGATGCGAAACCCCTCTTGAACGTGGCTTATAACCCATTTGCACTCTATCAGTGTGTATAGTGTGATTATAACCAAGAGGTGCGCCTTGACGAGTGAGTTCACCACTCCATCAAGACGACTTCTCCAAAGTCCGTACATACCGAACTAGGAGCAAATACATCATGTCAGATCCCAGAGCTTCTAAAGTCTACGTTGACCCCGAAACAAACAAATTTGTGGTTGAAGAAGACGGCGGAAAGCGAGAAGCCACTCCCGAAGAGGCAGACGATCAAATCGAGAAATGGGAGGGAGTTCAGAAGGAGGCTGACAAGGATCTCAACTAACTAACCTCTGCCCAGCATCACAACGCAAGTGGTGCTGGACTCATATTTTTGAGGACTTATCAAATGGTCGCTACTTATCCAAAATCAACAAGTCGGGCACATCCCAGCGCCACTCCTTTAACGACTGCCGCGAAACCGAATGCCCAAGAAATCTACTATCCAGGTCGTGTCGCGCGGTTCATGGGACGAGTGTATTGGGTGAAATGGTGCAACGGCACTCAAGTTTGTTTGACGGCTAGACAGGGTTTGTATGGTGGAATCTATCAACCCTATCCCATGAAGTCGTTTGATTTGAATGAATGGACGGTTCCCGTCAATCACATTTTTCTTGCTGTGGTGTAATAAATGAGAACCGCTTACCAGTACGCTTACGCCCAACTTCTAGCCAGTTGCTCATCGTGGCAATCTGGCTAGACTTATTGCGTCGTCAATATAACTATCGCCTGGGTGAGCAGTTCAACTGGTACGAGCAAAATCGGTGTGATATCAACGCCTGCCCGCTAATTTGCCATCTACCAGAGCTTAAAGACAATCCCGATTTCTATTCTCAGAAGCGAGAATTGCTCAGGCTGCGGGGTCAAGGTCAAGAAAGAGTTGTCTGACCGTTAGCATTCATGCCCTCATTGCGGGTCGTACCTGAATCGTGACCATAATGCAGCCATCAACATCAAACACAAAGCGGTAGGGCATTCCGTTTTTAATAGCTTGGGCTATGTCCTGGGGTTGCCTGGGAGTCACCAAGAAGCCCGCGCTGTCTCGTAGAGCAGCGTCGGGAGTATGTTACTCGTTCGTGATTTGAAGAACGATCGCAGTCCAAAGTTTTGGGTTTAACCACTAAACTCACCGAATGTAGATATCTCTTGCAATTCATCGATAACCCTGGTGTATTTCAGTGCAGCGACTTTATGCCGCGTAACTACTGCGTTCGATCTCGTAAATATACGTAGGCTTATCTCTCCACTTCATTTCCTTAATTAATCTCATTCCATTCTTTTCGGCAGCTCGGCGCGAGGCAATATTATCAGGATTGATCAATGAGATAAGCTTGTCGCAGCCTAACTGACTGAAACTGTAATCACGGTAGACCTGAGCCACTTCTGTTGCTAAACCTTGCCCCCACAAATTACGACGAATATGGTATCCAATTTCTAACTCTTCAATACCATCAACTTCTTGTACAACAGTCCAAAGCCCTGTTGGATATTCCGTTCAATCCACGTCTGCGTCATTTGACAGTCGAACGGTTTCGGGTAAAACTGCATAGCTTCCGGATCGGAAAGAACTTCGAGTAAATCGTCTACGTCATTGAGAGTCATTTCACGCAAAGTTAAGCGTTTAGTTTCCACCACCATATTTAAGATTAGACCTCCTGCACGAATCCGGGAACGCCCCCTAAATCCCCCAATTCTGGGGGACTTTGAACTCCGGTTACCCCAGAATTGGGGGTTAGGGGGCGAGATCTCAGGGTAGTTACGTCGCGAATTTTATTTATGCAGGAGGTCTATTTAAGATTGCCCCACCACTAACCAGATAAGCTTTCAGTTACGACCCCACGGAAAATGTAGCCGCATAACGATCGCTTCACTCACCGCTCTCATAAAATCGGCAGCCTGCACAGAGTCCTTGTGGGTTGACCGCACAGCGAATTAGCTGCGATCGCGCATTAAACCCACAGGTGGCATCGCCCAAAACCCAACGCCCATCGATTAGCGATTGTTCGATCGGGCGTTGAGCTGTCTGCACATAAAGCGCAATCTTGTGAAGGCGATAGCTTCCTGCTTTTAGCTGATAGCGGTGATGACGCTCTAAAACTGCGTAAGTCTGCCCTTCTAAGTCAAGGTAAGCGCCGGGTTGGGGTGCCCAGTCAAGATAAACACTTCCTAGAGATTGACGAGAATTGCTCAAAATCAACTCGGTAGGCAGCGATGGTTGCTCCATGAGAAACGTGTTTTAGAGTACACAGTACTTTTTGATGGTATCGCGATTGCAACTCATTACCCCACCGTTTAGATTCTGCCCAAATTTTTGGAGGTTTGCCTAACGTCGCCCAAACCACGGGTTGATTTGCAAAACGCCACTGGGCTTAAAGACCACTTTAAACGAAGCCAAAGACTCTTGAGAAGGCGCGTTTGGGTCAGCGGGCTTGCCTAATTGTGAGAGCGGAGTCGATTGAGCGAACTCTCTGGCTGCGGCGTTTCCAGGCTCATAGTCAGCGATCGTACCATCTGACTTGACTCTGACTCGAAAGATCAATTCCTTATCAAAAGGAGGACTGCCTTTCCAGTTTTGGTCGATCTGGTCATAAAGCTTTGGCTGTAAAGCTGCTAGCTGCGAAAGCTCAGTGACCTCGGCGGGAGCGGTAGACGACCCACTCAGAGAAGCGGTTGGGCTGGGCGTTGCCGATGCTGCGGGGCTAGGAGACTCTGAAGCTGATGGGCTAGGTGACAGAGATGAAGTTTCCCATGGGCTAACTTCGACGCTGCCTTGCGGCGTAAAAGTAACTTTGAATTGTCCGATCGGTTCCTGAGAAGGCGTGCTTCCAGCGGCTGGAATGTAAAGCAGATTGAGTAGGGGCGTTTGTTTGACATTTTCGAGCGCCCCCGGACTTTCAGGCTCATAGCCGACGATCGCGCCATCTTTACCCACTCCGACGCGATAAACCAAATCTTGAGCGGGGTTAGTTTGCGGCTTCCATTGACCATTCACCTGGTCATAAAGCTTTTGCCGGAGTCGATCGAGTTCCTGCGGGTCGGTGATCGCGGGAGTCGTGTTCAGCGTATTCTCAAGTTGTGCCAAATCCGGTTGAGCCAATTGGCTCGGACTCGGTGAAGCGGATGCCTGAGAACTCGGTGACACTGAAGGACTCAAAGCAGGACTGCCTGTAGGTTTGGGAGACGCAGCCGACTTCTGACAGTCGCTAGCCCCAGCCATGAGACAAGCGGGTTTATTGACTTTTGGCATCGGCAGCATGAAAAAGGCGATCGCTGCCAGCGCTAACCCTGAAACTCCGATCGCTGCCGGAACTGCTTGTTTTGCCAACGGTTCGCGTGCAAACGCATAGCGCTTGGGCACGGGCGCTAGATTTAACGACCAAAAGGGCAAAGTCTGCGTATCGGCAACAAACTGATCGATCGCTTCCACCAAATCAAAGAGTTGCACCGTGCTGAGGTCAACTTTCTGAGCGGCGGTCGTGGTGTGGTCGGCGCTTGGCTCGATCGTGAGACGGTGATAAATGCGATCGAGCCGCTCTAACTTCACAAACGAAGGCTTATCGCTGTAGGTGTGGCGCGGCAGATGAATTCCACTCAAAAATTCTTGGGCATACAAACTGACAGCGGTCACTAAACTCTCAAAAAACTCCCGTCCGCCAGCGAGTGGCTTTTCTTGCCCTGCTAAATAGCACTCGGCATTGATCAGCAGTGCCATAACGGGACGCATCTCAGCTTGGGAGGAGGCGATCGGGTCTGCTAACCCCTCTAAAACCAGGGTGCAATTGGGCAAACTATATTGGCGTTGGATGGTCATCCTACTTCTCCATCAAACAAACTAATCCACAAGCGCTGCATTCCTGATGTTCCGGTGCAAAAGAGCAACTGAGCTAGTAGATCAAGCGCCAGTTCGTTCAGCTTCTCGTCAGAACTGTAAGCCATCACTCCCGCACGGCGAGCATTCATGCGGCTGCGAAAATGGGCGCGAAATCGCTCTAAATATTCTGACAGTCGAAAGTGATGCTCAGTCGATAGCTGCTTTTCGTTAAGCTGCTGATACGCCAAAAGCAACTGCCGAATCAGCACCGTTAAACGACGCGCCAGATAGCAGGTAATCACGACGAGGGCTTTTGCCTCTAAGAGCGTTAGCGGGCGACGCTGGCTATAGCGCCTAAATGGATTGGTGCTGCGTAAGCGCCAGAGAACCACCCGATTTTGGATAATTCCCCGCAGATTGAGATCGCTGGCAGTTGACAAAATCGCTTCTGAGCCGCCCAAGTCGAGGGCTTCGATCGCCAACAGCAGCAAGTCAATCTGCAATCGTGCCCGTCGTGGGCAAACGCCTTCAGAAACGGGAGGATCGGGCAAACTGTCTAAAATCAGGGGGATGGTCGGGGCGGGTAGGCTATTTAACTGCATTACGCTCACGGAAACACTCATTCCAATTGCGGGGTGGGGTCGGTCAACGGTGATCTGATGAATTGGGTAGGCATCTTCCTAAAATCCATCGTTGGCTCTTTGCCAATGTAGCAACAGAAATAACCGAGTCTTAAAACGATTGTGACAATCTGTCTTAGAGTGCCTCAGTTAGCCGACCTTCTACCAGGACGGTTAGGGCGTAATTTCCCCACCTTAGCTTAGAACTGCTAGCGACATTTCAGTCTATCCGACTTTCGGCAGATCAGCCCAGTCTTAGATTCTAAGATTTTTTGAATCACTGATCTGAAATTCTAATGGTCTGACCGCTATCCAGCATTCACCGATCCAAAGAAATGGGACAATAATCATTGAATTCACCAGGGAAGTTAGAGACTTCGCCCTGCTCTCAGCCGAATTGATAGGAATATTAGAGAAATGCTCAAACGATTTGTCGCGCTAGTGTTGGTGGTTTTTAGTCTGAGTTTGCAGGGCTGTGTGTCGGGAGTTGGGGGCTTAAAAAGCTATGCCGATAGCACCGATGGCTATCGGTTTCTCTACCCCAATGGCTGGACAGAAGTGCAGGTGGCTAACGGACCTGATGTGGTTTTTCACGACATTATCAAGCCGACTGAAAACGTCAGTGTGGTGATTAACCCAACCCAAGGGCAAAAGACCCTCAGCGATTTAGGAACGCCGAGCGAGGTTGGCTATAAGTTGGGCAAAAGCGCGATCGCCCCTCCCGACTCAGGGCGCACCGCAGAACTAGTCAACGCCGAAGAGCGCGAACTGGGCGACCACACCTATTATTTGCTGGAATATCTGGTCAAGCTGCCCGGAAATCAGGAGCGGCACAACATCGCCAGCGCGATCGTCTATCGTGGCAAACTCTACACGTTTAACGCCTCCACCTCAGAAGCGCGGTGGGACAAAATGAAAGACCTGTTGACAACTGCTGCAAAGTCTTTCGCAATCGACGGATAAAAATGACTCCTTTTGTTCTGGCTTCTGCGTCTCCGGCTCGAAAACGGCTGCTTCAGCAAGCGGGCATTGACCCGATCGTGCATCCCAGCGATTTTGATGAATCTCAAGTGCAATTAACCGAGCCTGCTGAGTTGGTCAACGTCTTAGCAGAGCAAAAAGCGCTGGCGACGATGCGATCGCTCTGGGAAAACCGGGGCGGTCTGCAACTCGTAGGTCACGGTCGGTTATTTTCGCGTACGCCAGGGCTAATTTTGGGATGCGATTCGGTTCTGTCCCTCAAAGGCGAGATTTACGGGAAGCCTACTGACGCAGCAGACGCGATCGCTCGCTGGCAGCAAATGCGCGGGCAGGTGGGCGAACTCTACACGGGGCACGCTTTACTGGTTCCCTATTCAGAGCAAGGGATGCTGATGCCTTCTGCGACGCTGGTACGCGCTCAGATGACGCGAGTCTTTTTTGCAGAAGTCAGCGATCGTCAGATCGAAGCTTATGTTGCCACTGGCGAACCGCTCTTCTGTGCGGGCTGTTTTGCCTTAGAAGGTCGAGGTAGCTTGTTTGTCGAGAAAATAGAAGGCTGTCATACCAACGTAATCGGGTTGAGTATGCCACTGTTGAGACGTATGCTAGCCGAGCTGGAAGTTGATATTACAGATTTTTGGCAGTAAATAGCCATTTGTCATACTAAGTTGGTTTGTACGAGGGCGTAGGTTCTGGTAGGGGCATGGCACGCCGTGCCCTCTCGCAACCGATCGATCTGGTTGCAATTAATTGATCAGATCGCAATTGTTTCTAAAATTGGTATAAAAAACAAAAAACCAACTCTAAAGATTTCCCCAGAGTGTCAGAATACTTCTTAGACTGGAGCAACCTAGAGTTCCTTGTGACTGATTGACCGCAATGGATTGTTCGCCTACGAATCTCGCTAATTTTCGCTCTGACATTTTAGATCAAACCTACTTGGGGCAAATTTGCGGCTCCAAACAGCTATTTAGAGATCGCTATGAGATTCGTAAACTGTTAGGTCGCGGCGGCTTTGGGGTGACATTTTTAGCGCGCGATCGCGGCTTGCCCAGCAGCCCGCTCTGCGTCATCAAGCAACTGTGTCCTAAAGTTCAAGATGCGGCGGCTCTGCAAAAAGCCCGTCAACGATTTGAGCAAGAAGCAAAAGCGCTGAGTCGGCTTGGCAGTCATTCTCAAATTCCTCAACTGCTCAACTATTTTGAAACAAATGGCGAGTTTTACTTAATCCAAGAATATGTTTGCGGCAATACCTTAAATAAAGAAGTGAGGCAATCAGGGGCATTTTCTGAAGAGAAGGTCAAAGCGTTTTTGCAAGAATTTTTGCCGCTGTTGCGCTACGTTCACAAAAATCGAGTCATTCATCGCGATATCAAGCCGCCTAATCTCCTACGCTGCAAAGATGACGGGCGACTGGTGCTGATCGATTTTGGAGCCGTCAAAGAACGAATTACTATGGTCGAACACTCTAGCATTCGCACCTCGACGCAGTTTGTGGGCACGATTGGGTTTGCCCCACCAGAGCAGCTTTCGTTGCGTCCGGTCTATGCCAGCGATATCTATGCAGTGGGTGCCACCTGTCTCTATTTGTTAACGGGAAAAGCGCCGATCGAGTTTGATTATGAACCGAAGACGGGCGATATTAAATGGCGCGACATGGTGCAGGTCAGCAATCATTTTGGACGGGTTTTAGACAAAATGTTAAGAGTGTCTGCCTGCGATCGCTATCAGTCTGCCGAAGCGGTGCTGCGAGCGCTGGAGTTAGAACCCCATTTAGATGATTTGCTGCCGTGTATGAACAATCAACCGCTTGCCTCGGCGATCGCACCGCCTCCGCCGAGCCACTCACGAGAATTTATTTCTCCTCTGATTAGGACGGCGATCGCGATTCGAGAGTGGCAAGCCCGCCTGCAAGAACGACGAGATAGCCAAAACGCTTCGGAGCAATTGTTGTCCGAAGATTGACACTAGCAGAGTAAATTTTGTCAAAGGCTCAACATGACTGCTCTACCAAATCAAACCGCAATTTTGACGACGCTGCAACATCTGATTGAAGTTGTCGCCAAGCTACGATCGCCCGATGGCGGTTGCCCCTGGGATCTGGCGCAAACTCGCGAGACGCTGATTCCTTATGTGATTGAAGAAGCCTACGAAGTGGTGGATGCGATTCGCAGCGGAGATCAGGACGCGATCGCCGAAGAGTTGGGAGATTTGCTGCTGCAAGTGGTGCTGCAAGCTCAGGTTGCCAGCGATCAGGGGCAGTTTGATCTGTCGCGGGTCGCTGAGAAAATTACTGAAAAACTGATTCGCAGACATCCTCATGTGTTTGCTGATTTGGCGGTTGAGAATATTGATCAGGTTCATCGCAATTGGGAGCAAATCAAAGCTGCTGAAAAAGGGCAAGACTTTTCAGAAACCCAGCGTCTGACTTATCAGCTAAAGCGCACTGCCCGATCGTTGCCGCCCTTGATGGCAGCCATGAAGATTTCTCAAAAAGCGGCGATCGCAGGTTTTGAATGGGCGACGATCGCGGATGTTTGGGCAAAGTTTCAAGAAGAGCTAGCAGAATTTCAGCACGCGCTGGCACACGAAAGCAAAGCCGCACAGCAGGCAGAATTAGGCGATTTGTTCTTTACCCTGATCAATCTCGCTCGCTGGCACGATCTTGATCCATCAGCAGCCGTGCAGGGGACAAATCAACGATTTATTCAACGATTAGCTCAGATCGAAGCGGTGGTTGATCGTCCGCTTGCAGATTACAGCTTGGAAGAGTTAGAAGCGTTTTGGCAGCAGGCAAAAGCCAAGTTAGCTAGAGAACGAGCCGCAAACTCAGAGCATTAGCGATCGTAGATCAAATAAACGTGAATTCGATGCAGCTTTTCGCTACGGTTGCAAGTCCGGGCTGCCCCCTAAATCCCCCAAAATTGGAGGACTTTGAACCTAAATTATGGGCTTGAAGTCCACCAGAATTGGGGGATTTAGGGGGCTGAAGCGCTGAAGAACGAAGTGAGATCATCGAACTGACGTTAAATAATATCAGTTACTTGCAAAGTCAATGCCACGTCCTTACAGCGCTTCACTGAGTAGGTAAAAATGCTTATTTGATTGTCTACCGAGAATTTACTGAACTTATTTTTTCAATTCACAATTTGAATGTTAGGATAAACACCTAAATTCACCGATCGCTTCTTCTACCCAGGGTTCTCTGCAATGTCTGTGCTGCCGTTTGAGATTATTGAGCAATATCAATTAGAAGAAGGTGAGCGAGGGCTTAATCGCCAAAACGTTCATCTAATCCATTTTCTGCAAGAAGAGCTTTGTCTTACTCCATCCGCGATCGCGATGGCGATTCGCTACGCCAAGCAAGAGAATGGACCTTTGCCGATGGTGCTTTGGCACTATGGGTTAGTTTCTTTAGAGCAACTCAATCAGATTTTAGACTGGCTAGAAAAATAGTTTTCTACTGACGACTCATTTTGTTTAATAGCCACAGTGACGTAGCGATCGCCACAAAATGCGCCAAAATCACGTTGATACTAGCTTGCACGACCAAAATATCAAGCGGTTTAATAAACTTCGATTGGTCGGTGTTAATAAACCCGGCTGCCCCTTGACTGAGAGCTTTGCCAAA
>JAYVFW010000177.1:0-5102 GCA_043772715.1 Phormidesmis sp.
AAACCAGTTGAAAGTAAGGGCTGCGAGTCATGCCCACCAC
This sequence comes from Phormidesmis sp., assembly GCA_043772715.1. Taxonomy (GTDB): domain Bacteria; phylum Cyanobacteriota; class Cyanobacteriia; order Leptolyngbyales; family Leptolyngbyaceae; genus Phormidesmis_A. The sequence continues at coordinate 41 of JAYVFW010000177.1, forward strand.
CATCGAAGCGACCAAAATGATCGCTCCTAACCATCTGCTATATTGTTTTCCGTTCTGAAGTCCCCAAAACGCCAGACTCATCAGTAGAAACGCCCCAAAACTCCCGACTAGATATGAAATTCTTGACGGTGACCAGCAATCTTCTAGCCCACCTTTTGAGAAACAAAGAAACACCATGAGCAAGAGGGCGATCGCAAATTGCAGAATGACCATCAAGAAAAGTGCTTGCGTTGGCCACACACTCAGAGGCCGCCTGACTTGATCATCCATTGCTCTAACCATCCTGCGGGAAATTGATGCTTACGTTTGCCATTTTGCACAAGTCTTGAGATGAAACCGCCAAGAATGGGGTGTATTGCAAAATCTATTCCTCAAAGTTTCCCTTCTCCACCTCGATCGCGATGCCCATTGCAACTTTAAGAAGATTAAGATGGGTTAAGTAGTCGCCATTGATGGGCAAATCATGACTTCAATTCTTGTCGAGTCTGCTTCGATCGCCAAACTCAACGCACCGACCATTCACCGCTCACCGAGTGGGTTGACTATTATTGCCGAGCAAATTCCGATCGAGGCGGTCAACCTCAATCTATGGCTGAATATTGGGTCTGCGATCGAGTCAGACGAGATTAACGGCATGGCTCACTTTTTAGAACACATGGTGTTTAAAGGAACGGCTCGCCTCAAAAGCGGTGACTTTGAAAAACAAATTGAAGAACGTGGCGCAGTCACCAACGCGGCTACCAGCCAAGATTACACGCACTATTACATCACGACGGCTCCCAAAGATTTTGCAGACTTGGCACCGCTACAAATGGACGTGGTGCTAAATGCCAGCATTCCTGATGATGGGTTTGAGCGTGAGCGATTTGTGGTGCTAGAAGAAATTCGGCGATCGGAAGACAACGCCAGACGACGCAACTATCAGCGCATGACCGATTTGGCGTTTGACAAACTCCCTTACCGCAGACAAGTGCTCGGTCCTGCTACCGTGATCGAAAATCTTGCCGCTCAACAGATGCGCGACTTTCATCACGATTGGTATCAGCCCGCTTCGATGACGGCGGTTGCGATCGGTAATCTGCCTGTCGAGACGTTAATCAGCGTCGTTGAAGATAGTTTTAATGAGTTGGGGTCACGAGCTAGAGGTCAGGAACCTGCGAGAAGTCAATATACTTCCGAGAGTCCGTTTACAGAGATTGTGCGTCAGGAGTATGTCGATCGTAGTCTCCAACAGGCGCGACTAACGATGCTCTGGCGCGTACCGGGACTCAATGATCTGTCACAAACCTATGCGCTAGACATGTTGGCTAGCGTTTTAGGACACGGGCGCACATCCCGACTCGTGCAAGATTTGCGTGAAGGACGGGGGTTAGTTTCTAGCATTTCTGCCAGCAATATGACTTATCGGCATCAAGGCTTATTTTGCGTGTCGGCTCATTTACCTGTGGAAAATCTAGAGACTGTGGAGGCGGCGATCGTCCAGCACCTTCAAAAACTGCAAGCCGAATTCATCACAGATTCTGAGCTGTCACGAGTGCGAACTCAAGTCGCCAATCACTTCATCTTTGGCAACGAAACCCCCAGCGATCGTTCGGGTTTGTATGGCTATTATCAGTCGCAGATTGGCAGTTTAGAACCAGCTTTTAACTATCCGGCTCACATTCAATCGTTGACGACGGCTGAGTTGCAGACTGCGGCTCAAAGCTATCTGCCAACTGCCGCTTATGGCATTGTGACCGTCAAACCAGGAGAATAAAATTTCTGATATTGCAAAATAGGGGAATGATTTGGTAGGGGCAATCCCCCGTGACAGTGGTGTCAAGTTAAGAAAAGCTGACCGATATCAAGGAGTAGTCAGAACAGATTTAGGCGCAATCGCTTGACATCTGGGCAGGTGCTTCACCTTGATACCACTGACGGGGGAATTACCCCTACTGGAAATTGACGATTCGTGCAAAGCTTTTTGCCTCAAGGCTTGCGCCGCCGACTAACGCCCCGTCAATCTCAGGTTGAGCCATAATCTCGTCAATGTTGTCTGGCTTGACTGACCCGCCATATTGAATCGAGACAGCCGAGTGAGTGAGCTTGCTGCGAATCAAGCCGATCACCCGATTTGCTTCGGTTGACGCACAGGTGTCTCCGGTGCCGATCGCCCAAATTGGCTCATAGGCAATCACTAAACTGGTTTGATCTACGTCTATTAAACCTTTGGCAAGTTGACTGAAGATGTGAGACTCGATTTCTCCAGCATCGCGCTGCTGTTTGGTTTCGCCCACGCACAAGATTGGAATTAGCCCAGCTTTTTGAGCCGCTTTAAGCCGCAGATTTACGGTTTCATCGGTTTCCGCAAAATATTGTCTACGCTCACTGTGCCCGACGATCACATAACGCACCCCCGCTTCGAGCAGCATCGGGGCAGCAATTTCACCCGTGTATGCCCCTGATGTCTCCCAATGCACATTCTGAGCGCCAATGCGAATGCGGCTGCCGTGCAAAGTTTTAGACAAAAGATCTAAATCAGTAAACGGAACACACAAAATAATCTCTCGATCGTCAGGGGTGGTGTCTAGCTCAGATTTAAAGCCTTGCAAAAACTCCATGGCTTCTGCCTGGGTTTTATACATCTTCCAGTTGCCAGCAATAACAATTTTTCGCACGGGTACTCAGGTTAAGACAGGATGAATTGCATCCTTTAGTCTACGGCTTTGAGGGATCAATTGAAAAAAATCCAGCCCATTATTCGCTGGTCATGGCAATCTGGACGGCTTGCTGACTGACTTCTTGATAGATTTCTTTGAGATAGTCCATCGCCGCTTGATTAGCGGGCGCTTCGGGCTTAAGCGGAATCGTGCCCAGCACCTCTAAAACTGTTTCACTGCTGGGCGGCGGCACGATCACAATCAGCGTCGGTTCGAGTTGCTCGGCATATTGCCAGAAGCGATCGAGCTTCAGCGTTGTAGCAGGGCGAATCGTTGGAACGGGTTCTTCTACCTCTAGAGTTGCGCCCCCGGCACTGCGCGTTTGTCGTAGCGCTTCGATAATCTGCTCTTTAGTGCGACCCCGCAGTTGAAATAAGACAAAAGGATCTTCACTGAAGCGATCGCCCAACAAATAGTAAACCGCCCCGATATGCTTGCAAGGGTTTGCTGGATCAGGGCAAGAACAACGGCTATGAATGTCAAACTTGTTAAACGGAAATAGGCTCAACCCGTTGGCGGTAAACACCTCCTCAATAGTCTGAGGCATTTCTCCAGCCAGCAGTTTGGCAGAAAAGATCGCCCGTTCTGCCATCGATTCAATCACATAGCTCCATTGATCGTCGCTAAACGGGTCGAGTGACAAAGACACTTGATAGGGTTCTGGAGCGGTGCCTTGAACATTAGCGGAGACTTTAGCACCTTGAAAATCGATAGTTAAGACGTTTCCTTCTCTGGCATAAGTGCGGGCACGCGCCAAGCGTCGAGTCCAGCCAAACGACTCTAAAACATCGATCCAACGCTGTGCCCACCATTCACGACTGGGTTGAGAATAAGCATCAGTCATGGGCAATGGAGGCAAACGTGGATATCCAATCATTATAAAGGATGCACCGCTAAAACTTGTGTAAGGGCATGGCAGCGCCGATTGGCAATGCAATAACTGATATTGTTTATCTACAATCCTCAGGATCTATAAGGGTAGGCAGGATTGAACTTTAAGTTCTTGTGAACTGCGGAGATCAGATTCAGATTTTGAATCAATCACCGATACCCTATAGCTAAAGCTTTAACCCCGATCGCCCATGTCTCACCCTTCACGTCCGCTCCTATCGTTCCGCTCTGCTGCTCAGTCTGGCGAATTTTTAATCACGGCTGAAGTGGCTCCTCCCAAAGGGGGCAACCCTGCTCATATGTTGGAAATGGCGCAATTGCTCAAAGAGCGAGTCCATGCGGTGAATGTCACAGATGGCAGCCGAGCCGTGATGCGGATGTGTTCGCTTGTGTCATCAGCGCTGCTGCAACAACAAGGCATTGAGCCGATCTGCCAAGTGGCGTGCCGCGATCGCAATAGCATTAGCCTCCAAGCCGATCTGCTCGGTGCCCACGCGCTAGGAATTTATAACATTTTGGCGTTAACGGGCGACCCCGTGAAGGCAGGCGATCATGGGGATGCAAAAGCCGTGTTTGAGCTAGAGTCAGTGCGCTTGCTGCAACTGATCACTAAACTCAATCTGGGTAGTGATTGGAAGGATCAGCCTTTAACCGATGGAGAAACCACTTTATTTGTCGGTGCGGCAGTTGACCCTCAATGCGGCAGTTGGTCAGGTCTACAGCGGCGATTTGAGCGCAAAGTAGAGGCGGGCGCTCAATTTTTTCAGAGTCAATTGATTTCTGACTTCGATCGCCTAGTAAAATTTATGGATCACCTCGGTTCACCTGCCGGAAAGCCCATCTTAGCGGGAATCTTTCTGCTCAAATCTGCAAAAAATGCTCGGTTTATTAATCGCTGCGTGCCGGGAGTTCAGATTCCCGATCACATTATCGATCGCTTAGAACGCGCTTCTGATCCCTTGCAAGAAGGCGTAATGATTGCCGCAGAACAGGTGCAAATCGCTCGCCAGCTCTGTCAAGGCGTACACATGATGGCGGTCAAGCGAGAAGATCTGATCCCGCAAATTCTTGATCTGGCAGGCATCGCCCCGTTGAGTAAAGCGGCTCCTGTGACGGTGTAAGTAGCTGAATTGCGGAGTTCAGGCTACGATCGACAGCATAAAGCACTGCCCCACTTTAAAGCCAAAATTTGCGTACGGGCATGGCACTGCCGTGCCCATTGACCTTGCAACCAACAGACATGATTTAATTCACAATCCTTAAAAAACTGCCGATGACTGAAAGCCCGATCACTCAGAATCCCTTTATTGTCGGTAAACCCGTTCCGCCAGATTGTTTCGCGGGACGCACGTCGGAGATTGAAACCGCGTTTGATCAGATTATCAGTCGCAGTAATCTCGCCATTTGGGGCGGCCCTGGCATTGGCAAATCGTCGTTTCTAGAACTTCTAGCTTCCCCTAAAGCGTGGCAAC
>JAYVFW010000178.1:0-5098 GCA_043772715.1 Phormidesmis sp.
GCACGACTTTTTCTCGAAAGCTAGTGGGATACGCCTGCATTTCTTCTATTGACACGGACTACTTACTGTACTACATATAATTGAAAACCGCTGTATTAGCTATGCAAACTGCACAGACTTTGAAGGAAGCCAGAACAAAATATTCGCTATTGGGCTATTCTTCAAGCCCTATCTTTACTCTACAACAAGTCTTAGAGAGAACATTCCACAATCCTAACGGCTATCTTGAGCTAAATCGAATTTCTCATAAAGGGCTTTGCTGCGCCAGTTTTAGCTCAGATGGGATGACCCTAACTACAGTGTCTAAAGATGGAACCGCTTATCTATGGAATCTTCAAGGTCAAAAACTGAGGCAAATTAGAAAACCCCAAAGTAACATTGTTTCAGCTTACTGCAATTCTAACAGTACAAAGTTTGCCACAGTTTTTAGAGATGGCACTGTTGAAATTTGGAACAATAACGGCAGTCTGTTAAAGACGTTCAAAGCCGAATCGCACCGTGTGAGAGTCGTTAGTTTCAGTTCTGATCATAAAACTTTGGTAACCGGATCTGAAGATGGAATTGTCAAAGTCCGGCATCTTGATGGAAAGCTGTTAAGAAGCTTTCAAGCTCATAAAGATTACATTTACAGCATCCATTTCAGCCCTGATGGTCAAAAATTTGCGACTGCTTCAGAAGATAAGACGATTAAACTGTGGAACCTGAATGGACAAAAGATATTGGAGGTTAAACAACAAGTCGCTGCAACCGATGTCCGTTTTAGCCCTGATGGCACAAAACTGGCAACAGCGTGGAGTGATGGAACGGCGCAATTAAGAAACCTTGATGGAAAAGTAGTTCAACACTTTAAAGTTACTCGCAACTGGATTGAAAGTATTCGATTCACTTCTGATAGTAAGAAGCTGATAATTGGGTTAACGGCTGGCACTGCTCAGTTGTGGAGTTTTGATAGAAGGTTGATTCAAACCTTCAAAGGGCTTCCTAGTGATATTACAGATAGTGTCTTTCATCCAGATAGGAAACGGCTTGCGATTGTCGCGATCGGAGAAGCAGTCCACCTCTGGAAGCTCAACACTGAACAAGGGCAGGAATTCAAACAGGAACTGCGAGGGCATCGTGGCGAAGTTCGTAACTTACGTTTCAGCCCTGGTGGAAAGACATTAGCAACTGCTTCATCAGATGGAACTGCTCGATTGTGGTCACTCAAGGGTCAACTGATTCGAGAATTTAAAGGACATCGAGCCGATGTGTATGATATCGATTTTAGTCCTGATGGTTTAACACTTGTGACATCATCTAAAGATCGGACAGTCTGGTTGTGGAACCTGAGCGGTCAACCTTTAAAGAAATTTCGCGACTTCCAGACTTCTCCTTTTCGGATTCGCTTCAGTCCAAATGGCTTGAAACTCGCGATCGGACTCCGCAATGGCAAGATTCAGTTGCGAAATCTTCAAGGTCAAGTTCTTAAAGAATGGCAGGCACATCAGAAAGCGGTTTCTGATCTCAGTTTCGATCGCGAGGGCAACCGACTATTAACTTCCTCAGATGACCAGACAGCAAAAATTTGGCAGCTTGACGGTCAACTGATTCAGACCTTGAAGCACACAGATCTGGTTCTTAGCGCTAGTTTTAGCCCGAACAATGAAAAGATGGCAACGGCTTCTGCTGATGGTGTGGCTCGTTTGTGGACAATTAAAGGTGAACTGCTGCAAACATTTAATAACAATGCAAGTCCCATCCGCGACGTTCAATTTAGCCCTGATGGTTTGCAAATTGCAACGGCTTCAGATGATGGCACCGTTCGGTTATGGGGTCTTGACGGTCAGCAACTACAAGTGTTTTCAGACCATCAGGATCGCGTTTATAGAATTCAGTTCAGTCCAGATGGCTCTAAACTTGCTTCGGTGTCGGGCGACTACACAGCCCGATTGAGGAAAGTTGAAAATTTTGAGCTGTTGGCACAAGGCTGCCGTTGGCTAAAAGACTATCTAACCTATAGCGACTATGCGAGCGATCGCGATCGTGCCCTCTGCAACATTCCGCCTCGTCAATGAAGCAATCTAGTAGACCTCCTGCACGAATCCGGGAACGCCCCCTGAGTCCCCCAATTCTGGGGGACTTTGAACTCCAGTTCCCCCAGAATTGGGGGTTAGGGGACCAGATCTCAGGGTAGTTACGTCGAGAATTTTATTCATGCAGGAGGTCTAATCAAGACATCCGGGAGTAAAGCCTCCTTTACTTAGGAATAGCTTCACTCTTCAAGGTATTTTGCTGGTTACAATTTGTTCAATGAAGTATTTGAACGTTTGTTTTACAGAGCAATGGCAGACTTTGACCCTCAGCAAAATCACTTGACCCATTCTGATCGGACTCAGCGCTGGCAATTTTGGATCGATCGTGGCGGCACGTTTACCGACATTATTGCCCAACGCCCAGACGGTGAGATGGTTGTTCACAAACTGCTTTCTGAAAACCCCGATCGCTACCCTGATGCGCCGATTCAAGGCATTCGCGAGGTGATGGGCATCCCGTCGGGCACTCCGATTCCTGCCGAGCAAATTGCGGTTGTGAAAATGGGAACGACTGTTGCCACCAATGCCTTGTTAGAACGGAAAGGCGATCGCACGTTGCTGCTGATCACCCAAGGGTTTCGCGATGCCCTGAAGATCGGTTATCAAAATCGTCCCAATATTTTTGCTCGTCAGATTGTGCTGCCTACCAGTCTTTATGAACAAGTGATTGAAGTCGAGGAACGCTACACCGCTCAAGGTGAAGAATTAGTTCCAGTGCAGGTAAATAATGCGCTGATTCAATCTTTGCGATCGGCGTATGAGTCAGGGATTCGAGCTTGCGCGATCGCTTTTTTGCACGGCTATCGCTACCCCGATCACGAGCAGCAAATTGCTGAGATTGTCCGTGATATTGGCTTTACTCAAGTTTCTGTCTCGCATCAGGTCAGCCCCTTGATGAAGCTGATCAGCCGAGGCGATACGACCGTTGTGGATGCTTACCTGTCTCCAATTTTGCGCCGCTATGTAGACCGAGTTGCCGTGGAGTTGACGACTCCATTAGAGCAATCTGCCTGCAAACTGATGTTTATGCAGTCTAACGGCGGGCTGACTGATGCTCAACGATTTCAAGGCAAAGACAGCATTTTGTCCGGTCCAGCCGGAGGCATTGTCGGAGCCGTCAAAACTAGTGCTATGGCAGGATTTGATAAAATCATTGGCTTTGATATGGGCGGCACTTCAACCGATGTTTCCCACTTTAACGGTGAGTATGAGCGCACCTTTGAAACCGAAGTTGCCGGAGTGCGGTTGCGCTCCCCGATGATGTCTATTCACACTGTTGCAGCGGGCGGTGGCTCGATTCTCGCCTTTGACGGTTCTCGCTATCGAGTGGGACCTGAATCGGCTGGAGCGTTTCCGGGACCGGCTTGCTATCGTCGTGGCGGTGCTTTAACCGTGACTGACTGCAATGTGATGGTCGGCAAACTTCAAGCAGCATTCTTTCCGGCGGTGTTTGGAGCTGATGGAACTTTGTCGCTAGATGCAGAAGTTGTTCATCAAAAATTTGCGGCACTAGCCGCTAAGATTGGTGAGAATACAGGAGATTTTCGCACCTCAGAGCAGGTAGCAGCAGGCTTTTTAGCGATCGCCATCGACAAAATGGCAAACGCCATCAAGAAAATCTCAGTGCAGCGAGGTTATAACATCACAGACTATACGCTCTGTTGCTTTGGCGGGGCGGGAGGACAACACGCCTGCTTAATTGCAGAAGCGCTAGGCATGACTCAGATTTTCCTACATCCTTATGCAGGTGTTCTCTCGGCTTATGGAATTGGTTTAGCAGATTTACGATCGCTCAAGGATCGCGCGATCGAAGCTCCCTTAACCACAGCAAACCTGTTGCAGCTAGAGCAAGCTTTGAGTGCTTTGACGATTGAGTGTGAAGCTGAAATTGTGGCTCAAGGTGTAGCCGCCGATCGCATTCAAGTTCTGCCAAAAGTCCATTTGCGCTATGAAGGCACAGATTCAGCCCTGATTATTCCGTTCGAGACGCTGGAGACGATGCGATCGCAGTTTGAACAAGCTTATAAACAGCGCTACGGCTTTACGATGCTGCACAAAGCCCTAATTGTAGAAGCCGTTTCTGTCGAAGTCGTCGGGCAAACTGATGTTCCGATCAAAGCTGTTCTAGAATCCAACAGAACCGTCTCTCTCAAAGCAACTACGATCGTCCAAATCTATACTAAGGGCGGCTGGCAGAATGCACCCATCTATCATCGCAGCGACTTGAGGATAGGCGATCGTATTTCAGGAGCAGCCCTGATTATTGAGCCGACTGGCACTAATGTCGTTGAACCGGGCTGGACTGCGGAGATTAGCGATCGCAATGATTTGATATTAACTAGAACCAAAGAGCAGCAACCTACTCACTTGCAATACTCCGCTCAGACCAAACCCGATCCGGTTTTGTTGGAGATTTTTAACAACTTGGTGAGAGCGATCGCCGAAGAGATGGGCATCACGCTTCAAAATACTAGCTACTCCGTCAACATCAAAGAGCGGCTCGACTTCTCCTGCGCCATTTTCGACCAGCACGGGCAGTTAGTCGCCAATGCTCCGCATATTCCTGTCCATCTCGGTTCAATGAGCGAGAGCATTCATAGTTTAATTCGCTCAAAAGGCAACACTTTAAAGCCCGGTGATGTCTATGTTTCTAACAATCCCTACAATGGCGGCACTCATCTGCCCGATATCACGGTCATTTCACCCGTCTTCTCAGCAGTAGATCCGACACATCCTCTGTTCTATGTTGCGTCGCGAGGTCATCATGCTGACGTTGGAGGAATTACGCCAGGTTCTATGCCGCCTTACAGCACATCGGTTGAGCAAGAAGGCGTGCTGATTGACAATTTTCAGCTCGTCGATCGCGGACAATTTCGTGAACCAGAGTTACTGCAACTGCTCACATCTGGAACCTATCCGGTTCGCAATCCTCAGCAAAACATCGCCGACCTACAAGCCCAAATCGCTGCCAACGAGCGAGGTGTCAAAGAACTGCTCCAAATGGTGCAGCACTACGGCTTAGAAAC
>JAYVFW010000179.1:0-5085 GCA_043772715.1 Phormidesmis sp.
CTCAATAAGACCAGAATGGGAAGCAGTTTTTGCCCAACTTTGACGACAGTTTTACCCGCTTCGGTGGTGGTTGCAATGAGTTCTTTCACGTTGGGAGAAACTTTGGCTTTGACGCTGACATTGAAATCCACATCAACGAGGTTGTCATCTTTAGATTGTTTGTTTTGAGTATTCTTGTGAGTCATGTTTGTGTTCCTCCGGGGAACTTTGTTTTCATGTCTCTATTTATTGCTTGTGGTTCAAAAAACCGGGGTTGATGATCTACAGCGAAATCGACAACTTTGAGAAGTGTTTGACTACCTTCCTGAAAAGCTCTTCTGGTATGTGTTTTAGGAATTAGAGTAAAATAGTAGACATCTGTCGATCTAAGTGTCGATAATCTACACATACAGTATTCAAGTGGTTATAAATCAAATCTTAGGTGAATGAGCAGTGGATTTGAGACAGTGCAGATTGAGCAAAGACGGGGAGCACGCGCGCGATGATCTCTTGGAGATTCTTTATCCAAATAACTCCTACAATGCTTCTCAGCTTGAACGGGATACTGGTCTCGATCGCGCTACGACTATTCCAAAAATCCTGCCTCCGGCAGAAGGAAACTTACAGCAGATAAAATTAGAGCAATTCTTTAGACGACTGCTACAGCTACTCAAGAGCCTCAACGAGGAGATATTCATTGAATATCTCCAGAATCATCGTTTGACTGACTCTTGCAAACAACTTTTAGAGAGTGAAGAAAGCTTTTATCTTCCACATAGTTTTTATGTACCTGGAAATATATCTGGCAAAACTTCAGACGCTCAGAAAGGAAGACAAAAATCACCGAAATCAAAAAGCAAAAAGTCTGATCAGTCAGCAGTAGGCGATGTCACTGATTTGTTTTGGCATCTAGATTACAGAAACCAAGAGCGAAAGTTTGGGGATGCTTTGGATGCACAGAATCAATGTGTTGCGTTTGCGATCGCAGCCCCCTGTCCCACAACTCAGCGCTGGATTTTGAATCGATTGAGGCGGCAAATTCCCAATCTAGACAATGCTTTGATTCTTCCTGCTATTAGCTTAAAGCAACATCCCATGCGGAACCAATTTGGTCATTTCTGGGAAGATTTATCGCAGCGATTGGGGACGAAGCCCTCGCCGGATGAAGTTTTGAAAGGAATGTGTCACGCGAATGTCGATTGCCCAATTATTTTGACAATTTACGAATTTAGACAGTTTGAGAAAACTCAAGCATACCTTTTTCAAAAGTTTTGGAAACCCCTCACTGACGCAATCACTAGCTCAAAACGATCGCAACGTTCTCGGATTGTGTTGTTCTTAGTTGATCAATCTTGTCCAAGCCATGATACTGAAATTGTGACGCTAGACCCGTTAGAGGCTATTCTTCAGCAGGATGTGACGAAATGGTTGTCTAGTGATCCGGTGACACAGTTTTGGCGACTCAAGCTTGGAGACGAGTTTGAGAAGGGTTTAGTCGAACGGCTGGCGATCGAACATTACCAAGAACCCTATTATGTTCTTGACAAACTATGCTTTGAGTTGGGAATAAAAGGTGGAATTGTGGATATTGAGGAAGCGTGGAAGTGGGCATCATGAAAAGCAAGCAGGAGCAACAGAACTGTGAGTATGAGGGTTTGCCCGATCGCTATCAGCCGCCGATCGAGGGTGAAGAAGATGCCCAACGGCGAAAATATTTCCCTTACATTCCTGACCCTAAATTGGTAAAGGCGGTGAATTTAGCGATCAAGCTGAATCGACCGTTGTTGTTAGAGGGTGAGCCAGGATGCGGCAAGACCCGATTAGCAGACGCGATCGCCTACGAGTTTACAGAGAAGTATTTGCCGGGACAAACTGACGACCAGGGAAAGAAAGTTTGGTGGTCTTATTATGCTTGGAATGTCAAGTCTGTAGGGCAAGCGCGAGACGGACTCTATAGCTTTGATGCAGTGGCGCGGCTGCGAGATTCTCAGTTGATTGGCGCTGACCCAGTGCGTCTAGAAAAGTATTTGGGTACAGACGAGTATATGAAGCTGAAGCAGCGATTGCTCGACAAACGGGAGTATCTAAAACTGGGCAAGTTAGGTCAGGCACTAGAGCAACAGCAGCAAGAACGCCCGATCGTGCTGATTGACGAGATTGATAAGGCTGATAGCGATTTCCCCAATGACTTGCTGGTGGAATTGGATCGGCTGTCGTTTGAGATTCCCGAAACAGACGAGATTTATCCCAAGCCAGATGCTGAGATTAGACCGAAACCGATCGTGATTATTACCAGCAATCAAGAGCGACCGCTACCCGAACCCTTTCTGCGGCGATGTCTTTATTACTATCTAAGTTTTCCAGAGACAGAACAACTCGAAGCCATTATTCTCAATCGATTTGGGGCTAAGGTTAAACAGAAAAAGAAACTCATTGATGCGACGATCAAGCGTTTTCAAGCAATTCGAGAACTCCTAGAGGGGCAGCCAGGTAGTAAATTACCAGGAACCAGTGAGCTACTAGACTTCTTAGAAGTGTTGCAAGATGGAACGGTGAAACGAGGGATGGAAGATTTGAAGGGATTGGCTGAAAATCCTCATTTGTTAGGCATCATCCTGAAGACTCAAGCCGATCAAAACTTGTATCGACAGGAGAAGTTTGACTGATGAAACGCAACAAATCACTCGAACAAGTCTCTTCAACATTCATGCCAATGCTGGATCTGTTTCAGCGATCGCGCGATGCTGGAATGAAGCTGACGATCGAGCAGTATGACTTGTTACGACAGGCATTAGCAGCAGGCTATGGGCTGGCAGATTGGGAAGACTTGCGCGATATCTGCCAACTGTTATGGGTCAAGCCGAGTTTGAACTATGATGCTGAGATTTTTGAGCAAGTCTTTGAGGTTTATCAAGCGCAATATCAGCACCAGTTTGAAGCCTGGTTTGATCAACAACAATCTCAGCAACAGTCTCAGCAATCTATCTCAGAAGTGCCATTAGGCGTGTTGCCACAAATTCCGCCACGAAAGCGGGGTGAACAATCGAAGTCAGAACCTCAAACAGAGGAGCATAAACCGAGCGGTTATGGGATCGATGCTGTGAAGCTCGATCGACCCAAGATTCAGCGATCGAAGCCGGAATATGTGGTGCAGGTGCCAATCTCGCGAGAGACGGTGAAGCGAACTTGGCGGATGCTGCGCCAGCCGATGCCCGATCGTCAGTTGCAAGAGTTAGATATCGTGGCAACCGTAGAGCGAATTGGGCGCGAAGGCGTTTTTAGTGAGGTGGTGAGCCGCCCCGTGATGCAAAAGAAGTCAGAACTTTTGCTGTTAGTAGATGACAGTAATATAATGTTGCCGTTTGCCCCGGTGATGCAGCCGTTGATTGAAATGGTGCTAGACAGACGGATTTCTCCGGCTCAGATCTATCGGTTTAGACAGTGCCCAACTGATTATCTATATGAGTGGCAGCGACCTTTGCGCGGAGTGCCATTAGCAAAGGTGTTGGGGCGATTAAATCGACTGCGAACGGTGGTGATGATTGTGAGTGAGGCAGGGGCAGCAAGTCCGCTTTATGACTCGGAGCGGGTGAAGAGAACAGGGAAATTTTTGGGGCGATTGTTGCCTTGTGTTCGAGAGGTGCTTTGGTTGAATCCACTGCCGCAGGGGCAATGGGCAAAAACAACCGCAGAGCCAATCCAACGGGCACTTTCTGGGCGGATGGTGCCGTTTGAGTCTAAGCGGTGGGAACAGTTGGCGCAATCACAAATGATGGTGGGGGTGCAGTTGTGGTCACTAATGCAGGGTTAGATATGGCGATCGCACAACAGCGACAAATCGCCGATCGGCAAGTTGAGCGGTTTGAGCAGCGACATGGCAAGGCGATGCTAGAGTTTGCCTGTCATGCAGCGTTTCCGTTGGCTTTGACAACAGAGGTTGTCTATTTGCTGCGGCAAGAATATTTTGGGGAGTTAGATTGGTCGATGGCAGCAGAGCTATTGTTGTCAAGTTTGTGTGACTCGGCGGGCTATGACCTGTATGTCATGGATGTAGCAGTTCGGCGAGTGTTGTTAGAGAGATTAGTTGAAAACCAGGAGTTTGGGTCGAGGCGAATCGATCAACTAGCGCGATGGATGGCGGAGTATATTCAGCACCGCTTAGAGATTGAGCCGTCGGGACGATCGAAGGTTTTAGGTGATCCGAGCCATTGGACGGCTTTGGCTTGTCTCAAAAGTGGTGATGAGGTGACTCAGAGAATTAGGGCAGAGTTGGGACAGTTATTGGCTCAAACTGATGACCCGAATGAGCGGTTTCGGCTGTCTGCGTTGATGGAGAGTCAGGGAGATTTGCTGGCGCAGCGCGGGTTAGAGCCGCTAAAGCTGCAAGATTTGGCAGACCGAGTTGCCAACAATCAGCCCTTAGATGGCGATTTAGATGCGGTGGCACGGGTACGAACAGCAATGGAGTCAGCAGGTTTCCCGGTGTTGAAGACGGCAGAAATTGAGTATGCCACGATCGCATTCAACGAAACCGCAGCCCAAGATCAGGGAAGCCTTCAGCCGTTTAGCTTTGAGACGATCGCCGTCAATGCGCGAGGACAAGAAATTGAGAAATCGCAGCATCAGGCTTATCGCTATATTGAAACGTTGCCGGAGGGCTTGAACCTGGAGATGGTGGCGATCGCCAGCGGGAAGTTTATGATGGGTTCTCCTGAGTCGGAGCATGAGCGATTTGATGATGAAAGCCCACAGCATGAGGTGACGGTGCCGCCGTTTTTTATGGGGCGATACGCAGTGACGCAAGCACAGTGGAAGGTGGTGACAGAGTTGCCGCAGGTGGAGCGAGAGCTTGACTCTGACCCATCACACTTTAAGGGGGACGATCGCCCCGTAGAGCAGGTATCTTGGCTAGATGCTGTAGAGTTTTGTTTGCGGCTGTCGGTGGCAACAGGGCGAGAATATCGGCTGCCCAGCGAGGCGGAATGGGAGTGTGCCTGTCGCGCCGGAACGACGACCCCGTTTCATTTTGGGGAGACAATCACAGGAAAGATAGCCAACTATAACTCTAATGAAATTTATCGAAATGAGCGGAAAACAAAATGGCAG
>JAYVFW010000180.1:0-15879 GCA_043772715.1 Phormidesmis sp.
ATGGAATTGGTGCATTGTCATCTAGCGCAGTCTCCCCCCAAGGTTGATAGTCTCGATCCCGAAATCCCTAGAGTGCTATCTGATATTGTCAGCAAGCTGATGGCGAAGAATGCCGAAGACCGCTATCAGAGTGCATTGGGATTGCAGCATGATTTGCAAATTTGTCTGAGTCAATCAAACGAAACAGGTCACATTGCACCCTTTACAATCGCCACACGAGATGTCTGCGATCGCTTTCTCATTCCCGAAAAGCTCTATGGACGAGAAGCGGAAGTCCAGACTTTGCTGGCGGCGTTCGATCGCGTTTTAGACGGCAATTCAGAGTTGATGCTGATCGCTGGCTTTTCTGGAATTGGCAAAACAGCCATTGTCAACGAAGTCCACAAACCGATTGTGCGGCAACGGGGTTACTTCATCAAAGGCAAGTTTGATCAGTTCAATCGCAACATTCCTTTTTCAGCGTTTGTTCAAGCCTTCCGCAATTTGATGGGGCAATTGCTTGCCGAATCCGATCTCCAACTGCAAACCTGGAAGACCCAGATTCTCGAAGCCTTGGGAGAGAATGCCCAGGTGATCATCGATGTGATTCCCGAACTCGAACACATTATTGGAGCGCAGCCGCTCACACTGGAGCTATCGGGTAGCGCAGCTCAGAATCGGTTTAACTTGCTGTTCCAGAAATTCATTCAAGTTTTCACCACGCCAGAGCATCCATTGGTGATGTTTTTGGATGATTTGCAGTGGGCAGACTCGGCATCGCTGAAGTTGATGCAGTTGCTCATGGGCGAATCGCAAACAGGCTATTTGCTGCTGATTGGTGCTTACCGAGATAATGAAGTGTTTGCGGCACATCCGTTGAGACTGACCTTGGATGAGGTGAGCAAAGCTGGAGCAACGGTGAACACGATCGTGTTAAAGCCGCTGTCTAAGCACAGGTTGAATCAGTTGGTAGTAGATACTCTCACTTGCGCGATCGCAGTAGCGCAACCTCTAACAGAATTGGTCTATCAAAAAACGCAAGGTAATCCTTTTTTCGCCACACAGTTTCTCAAAGCGCTGCATCAAGATAGACACATTACTTGGGATGCCCAAACCGGACACTGGCAGTGTGACATTACTCAGATTCGATCTGCCACATTGACTGATGACGTGGTGCAACTGATGGTGCAGCAGTTGCAGAAACTTTCGGCTGAGACTCAGGCGGTGTTGAAGCTAGCGGCTTGCATGGGTAATCAGTTTGATTTGAATACCCTGGCGATCGTGTCTGAGCAGTCTCAAACTACGACTGCTACAGCGTTGTGGAAAGCGCTACAGGAGGGGTTGATTCTGCCGACGAGCCAGACTTATAAGTTCTTTCAAACCGAACCACAACAAGCGGACTCTGAGAGCGCTGTTAACCTGACCTATCGCTTTTTACACGATCGTGTTCAACAAGCTGCCTATTCTCTAGTTCACGATCGCCAAAAACAATTGACTCACCTCAAAATTGGGCAGCGATTGTTGCGCCATCTATCTGGACACGATCGCGAAGAGAAACTATTTGATATTGTCAATCACTTAAATTTAGGTAAAGCACTCTTAGCAACGGCAAATGAGCGTCATGAACTTGCCCAAC
Source organism: Phormidesmis sp. (assembly GCA_043772715.1). Classification (GTDB taxonomy): domain Bacteria; phylum Cyanobacteriota; class Cyanobacteriia; order Leptolyngbyales; family Leptolyngbyaceae; genus Phormidesmis_A. Next base: position 1,616 of record JAYVFW010000180.1, read on the forward strand.
TCAACCTGATTGTAGGACAAAAAGCAAAAGGGTCTACGGCCTATCGTTCAGCCGACTCTTATCTTAAGATTGGTCTTGAGTTGTTATCAGTTGAAGATTGGCAGATACACCCTGAATTGTCCTGGTCACTCTTCATGGAGGCAACTGAGATTGCCTACTTAAATGGAGAATTTGAGCGGGTTGAAGAATTGGCTGATATCATACTGCGGCACACGCCAACCTTACTAGATCAGCTCAAAGTCCATGAAATCAGAATTCAATCCTATACAGCGCAAAGCTGTCAGCAGCAGGCTATCGACATCGCGCTGCAACTTCTCAACCAGCTTGGCATCTCGTTCTCAGAGCAAGATCAAGCCGAAATTTGGCAACAGAGCAAAACTCTAGTCAACATCCTGCCGCAGATATTAAACGAGGAATCAGCCGCTCGATCGCCCATGACCGATCCCCATCAACTTGCGGCAATGAGGCTACTATCCAGTGCGACAAATGCTGCTTATCAAGCCAATCCTAACCTGTTTGTTTTGTTGGTGCTGAAAAAGGTGTTGTTGTCTTTTGAACATGGAGACGCACCCTCTTCTGCTTTTGCCTATGCTGACTATGGTGTGACCTTGTGTGGAGTATTAAATGAAATTGAGCAAGGCTATCAGCTTGGACAACTCGCATTACGGGTGCTATCACAATCCTCTAGTCAAAAGCTAGAAGCGAGTACTCGCTATATTGTGAATGCCAATATTCGTCACTGGAAGGAACCTCTGAAAGACACGTTAGAAGATTTAAAACAAACCTACCTTCGCGGCTTGGAAACGGGAGAATTGAGCTTTGCCTGTCTTGCTGCCAATTTATATTGCTGCCATTCCTATCTGAGTGGCGTATTCTTACAACCAGTTGAGGAAAGTTTTTCCATCTATAAAAATTCGATCGATAAACTAAAACAGGGTACTGCATCAAATCATCAGAAAATATTTCACAATGCCATCCTTTTTTTGATGGGAAGAAAGAAATTTGAGGGCGATTTGAGAGACTACTCACGAGATTTAGACTCCATTGCTTCAAGCTATTTAGAGACGGGCGATCGCACTGCAAACTTCTATTTTTATTTGAACCAACTCATCCTTTATTATTATTTTGATAACGCTGAAAAAGCAGTGCGAAATGCTGCCCTTGCTCGACACTATTTAAATGGAGTGACTTCAAAATATTTAGCGCCACTGTTTATTTTCTATGAGTCTCTAGCTCAAGCTGCTGCTTGTCATGAGGCTAAAAACTTTACTCAAGCTGATCTAGAAATAATCCAGAAAAATCAATCAAAATTACGATTTTGGGCAACCCATTCTCCTGCTAACTACTTACATAAATTTGATTTAGTTGAAGCCGAGTACTACCATATTCTAGGACAACGGGCAGAGGCGATCGCCGCCTATGATTGCGCTATTGCCGGAGCCAGGAGAAACGACTATATCCAAGAAGAAGCCCTCGCCAGCGAACTTGCTGCTAAGTTTTACCTAAACTGGGGTAAAGAGAAGGTCGCTGCGATCTATATGCAGGAAGCCTACTGCGGCTATGCTCGTTGGGGTGCTAAAGCGAAGACCGATGATCTAGAAAACTGTTACCCCAATTTACTGCGCCCCATCTTTCAGCGAACCGCACAATCTCTGAGTGCGATCGAAACAACAGTGGCGATCTCTGCTCCTGATCTCTCGATTCATGCTTCCACAGATCTGGGCGGCTCTTCTAGCATGAGCATCAACAACACTCTAGACTTTGCTGCCATTATCAAAGCCTCCCAAAGTCTTTCTAGAACGATTCAACTGAATGAGCTATTTCATCAACTGACTCAGATTATTTTGCAAAACTCTGGCGGCGATCGTTGTGTCTTAATCCTACCTAACCAGGCAGGTGAATGGCGAATTGAAGCCATCGCTACACCCGAAACTACGGAACTTTGCTCAGAACCCCTGAATGGCAATGCTACCCTGCCAGTCAAACTGATTCAGTATGTAAAAAACACTCAAGAGGTGGTAGGAATTGACAATCTCAAAACCGACCTGCCTGTTATTGATGATTATTTAACTCAACAGCGACCTAAGAGTGTGCTGTGCTTGCCTATTCTTAATCAAGGACAGTTGATTGGAATTTTGTCTTTAAGCAATCGATCGACTAGTAGGGTGTTTACGAGCGATCGGATTATCATCCTCGAATTCCTCTGCACTCAAGCTGCCATTTCCTTAGAAAATTCGCGGCTGTATCAACGATTGCAGGAAGACGCTCAAGATCTAGAGCGATCGCTGGCAGACTTGCAGTTCTCTCAAACCGCTTTGCAAAGGAGTGAATCTACCAATCGTGCCTTGATTGCAGCAATGCCAGACTTATTAATGCGGGTCAATCGAGAGGGCATTTATCTCGATATTGCTGGATTTGATCATTTGAATGTTCAAAATATCAACCAGTTTTTTATTGGGACGAGTGTATACGATTCCTTGCCCGCTGATAAAGCTAAACAACGAATGCAGGCTATTCAACAGACTCTTGAAATGGGTAAAACCCAAGTCCATGAACAACAATTTATGATGGACAATCAAGTGCAATACGAGGAAGTACGAATTTCTGTCTGTAATCAGGATGAGGTGTTGGTCATAGTGCGAGATATTAGCGATCGCAAAGCCGCCGAAGCTGTGATTCAACAAAAATCCCAGGAACTTGAACAAGCTTTGGCAGAGTTGCAAAACACCCAACTGCAAATGGTGCAAGGCGAAAAAATGGTCTCTCTGGGCAATTTGGTAGCGGGGATTGCTCACGAGATCAACAACCCGATCAGCTTTCTCAACGGTAGTATCAACCATGCCCAAAACTATGTGAAAGACTTGCTAGATCATTTAGGACTGTATCAGCAACATCACCCCAGCCCTGCGACACCCGTGACAGATAATGCAGAAAACATCGATCTAGAGTTCTTGAGTGAAGATCTACCCAAACTGCTGAACTCAATGGAAGCTGCGACCGATCGCATCAAAGATCTCAGCACCAGCCTCCGCACCTTCTCCCGCTCTGATACTGACCATAAAATCACGGCTAATCTCCATGAAGGGATTGATAGCACTCTACTGATTCTCAAATACCGACTTAAAGTCAATGAGCATCGACCTGAGATTCAAGTCATTCAAGACTATGGTGAGTTGCCGCTAGTTGAATGCTTTCCTGGACAGTTAAACCAGGTATTTATGAATATTCTGGCGAATTCGATCGATATGTTTGATGAGATGGCACTAGCTCTATCTGTTGAAGAACTAAAAGTCAGTCCCCAACAAATTACGATTCGCACAGCCGTGGTTGTCAACCAAGTGCAGATTCAGATTTGTGACAACGGTAAGGGTATGACAGCAGAGGTGAAAGCAAAAGTCTTTGACCATTTGTTTACGACTAAAAGTGTGGGCAAGGGGACGGGGTTGGGATTGGCGATCGCCCGTCAAATCGTAGTAGAGAAACACAATGGCATCCTAGAAGTTCAGTCCGAAGTCGGTCAGGGGACTGAGTTCTTGATTCGACTTCCAGTCTAGCGAGACGTTAATCTCGCCTGAAGGATTGCAGAGAAGCGTGGCTACAATTAGCACAGCAGTATTGCCGTAATATTTACCCTAAAAACAGTTTGTAGGCGGTGTTTTGGCTCTCGTCCCAATAGCGATAGCCGAGCGTGTCGAGAAACGCTTGCCAGTCGTCCATTTCGTGGGGTGGCACCTGCATTCCGACCACAATGCGCCCGTAGTCGGCTCCGTGATTGCGATAGTGAAAGAGACTGATATTCCAATCGGGACTCATGCAGGCGAGAAACTTGGTCAGCGCCCCCGGACGCTCAGGAAACTCAAAGCGATAGAGTAACTCGTTGTGAGCGAGGGGCGATCGTCCGCCCACCATGTGTCTGAGATGCAGTTTTGTGAGTTCGTCGTCGGTTAGGTCGATCGTGTTAAATCCATTTGCCTCAAAGGTGGCTGCAATTTGGGCTGCATCTGCCCGATTTTGAATCTGAATGCCGACAAAAATGTGCGCTACTTTGTCATCAGCAATTCGGTAGTTAAACTCGGTTAAACTGCGTTTGCCAATGCACTCACAAAACTTCTTTAAGCTGCCATTTTCTTCAGGAATCGTCACTGCAAAAATGGCTTCTCGCCGTTCGCCAAATTCTGCCCGTTCTGCCACAAATCGCAAGCGATCGAAGTTCATATTTGCACCGCAGGCAATGGCAATCAGCGTTTGTCCCTGAATCTGTTCGCGCTCAACATAGGCTTTTGCGCCTGCGACCGCCAACGCTCCCGCAGGTTCTAGAATCGATCGCGTGTCTTCAAACACATCTTTAATCGCGGCGCAAATCGCATCTGTATCGACTAACAGCACTTCATCTACATACGTTTGACACAGCCGAAAGGTTTCTTTCCCAACTTCACTCACAGCAACGCCATCTGCAAATAAACCAACGTGCGGTAGCTTGATCCGATATCCGGCTTTTAACGATTGATACATCGCGTCAGCATCAACAGGCTCAACGCCAATGATCTTAATTTCGGGACGCAATCGCTTCACATAAGCTGCAATTCCAGAAATCAATCCGCCACCGCCAATGGCAACGAAAATTGCATGAATCGGCTGTTGATGTTGACGCAAAATCTCCATCGCGATTGTGCCCTGCCCCGCAATCACATCGGGATCATCAAACGGATGGATAAACGTCAGTCCTTTCTCAGCTTCTAACTGCCGCGCATAAGTATAAGCATCATCATAAGTGTCGCCATATAAAACGACCTCGCCGCCTCGTGCTTTGACTGCATCTACCTTGACTTGAGGAGTCGTCATCGGCATGACCACGATCGCGGTAGTTCCCAGTTGACGGGCACCGAGGGCAACTCCTTGAGCATGGTTTCCGGCAGACGCAGCAATCACGCCCAGCGCCAGAACGTCGGGTGGCAGTTGCGCCATTTTGTTGTAGGCACCGCGCAGCTTAAACGAAAACACAGACTGCATATCCTCGCGCTTAAGCAACACTTTGTTAGCGAGGCGGGCAGATAGATTAGGCGCAATCTCTAGTGCCGTCTCTTGGGCAACATCATAGACGCGAGCCGTCAGAATCTTTTCAAGATAGTTGGGGTGCATGGCACAAACGCAGACGCAGGGTAGGAGATCATTGTAGCTGACTGGCTCTGTGGTTTATATCCTGCACATTGGCAAATGGCGATCGTTCAATCCTAATGTTGATTTAGAATTGAGGAGCCGAGAAGCAGAGATAACCTAATGACGACCTTCTCACAGACCGACCTCTCTCTCCCTGACAGTGACGGTAAACCAATGGCGGACAATACTGAACAATTCCGTTGGATCGTCATGATCAAAGAGAACCTAGAAGTGCTGTTTACAGATGACGAAACCGTATTTATCGCGGGAGATTTGCTTTGGTATCCCGTTCCAACTCGCATCATTTCTCCCGTAGCTCCCGATGTGATGGTTGTGTTTGGTAGACCTAAAGGAAAGCGAGATTCTTATCGTCAATGGCGAGAAGAAAACATTCCTCTCCAGGTGGTTTTTGAAATTCTTTCTCCTAGCAACAATGCCGAGGAGATGGAGCGTAAGCTAGAGTTTTATGACACCTACGGAATTGAAGAATACTATTTATATGATCCCGATACGTTTCGATTTGACGGCTGGCATCGGCAAGATGGGCATCTCACAAAACTGTGGCAATTAGATGGGCAGATTAGCCCTCGGCTAGGAATTCGCTTTGAGACGAGTCAGGGAGAGTTAGTGATCTACCGCCCGGATGGTCAGCGATTTTTGACCTCGATCGAGATGGATCAAACCGCCCAGCAAGAACGCCAACGCGCAGAGCAAGCAGAGTCTTTGTTAAAGCAGGAACGGCAACGATCGCAGCAATTAGAAGACTACTTACGATCGATTGGCGTTGATCCCAATGATCTTCCCTAAAAAAGCTGGTAGCTTCTCATTTAGGAATGCTACCAGCTATATTTTTTGGATTGGGTAACGAGTCGTCTCGCAACTCGTTACTCGTCACGATTACTTCGATTCTGTAAAGTCAGCGTCGATCACATCGTCGCCACCGCCCGAAGTTGTGCCGCCTGCACCAGGAGGTGTGCCACCGTCACCATCAGCAGGAGGCGCATCGCCACCCGCTTGTTGATAGAGATTAGTGGTGATGCCATAAAGCGCTTGTTGCAGATCAGTCGTCATCGTCTTGATCTTGTCAAAGTCTTCGCTGGCGATCGCCTCTCTCAGATCTTTGACCAACCCATCGACCTTCGTCTTATCAGCAGCCGGGACTTTATCGCCCAACTCGCTCATCTGCTTTTCAGCCTGATAAGCCAGAGAATCTGCCTGATTCTTCAGGTCGATGCGCTCACGGCGCTCTTTGTCAGTCGAGGCGTTTTGTTCGGCATCGCGCACCATCCGCTCAACGTCGTCTTTGGGCAGCGTCGAAGCTCCGGTGATGCTGATCGACTGCTCTTTGCCCGTGCCCTTATCTTTTGCGCCAACGGTCAAGATGCCGTTTGCGTCAATGTCAAAAGTGACTTCGATTTGAGGAACGCCACGAGGAGCCGGAGGAATGCCATCTAAACGGAAGGTTCCGAGGCTCTTGTTGTCGTTCGACATTTCTCGCTCACCTTGCAAGACGTGAATTTCCACGTTGCTTTGACCATCGACCGCCGTTGAGAAGACTTCAAACTTCTTAGTCGGGATGGTGGTGTTGCGAGGAATAATCTTAGTCATCACACCGCCCAAGGTTTCAACACCCAGAGACAGCGGAGTCACGTCGAGCAGCAACAGTCCTTCTGCTCCTGCTTCACCAGACAGAATGCCTGCCTGAATTGCGGCACCCATTGCCACCACTTCATCAGGGTTAACGGTCTGGTTAGGATCTTTGCCTAAGACGCGCTTGACGACAGCCTGCACAGCCGGAATGCGAGTCGAGCCGCCCACAAGCACCACTTCGTCAATCTTGCTCTTGTCGAGCTTAGAATCGCGAAGTGCCGCCTCAACCGGAACTCGGCAGCGATCGATTAGATCCGAACACAGTTCCTCAAATTTCTGACGAGTCAGCGTGGTGTCAAGGTGCTTAGGACCGTCTTGAGTTGCTGTGATAAAGGGCAGGTTAATGTCAGCCTGAGTCAGGTTAGAAAGGTCAATTTTTGCTTTCTCAGCCGCTTCGGTCAGACGCTGCAAGGCTTGCTTATCTTTGCGGAGGTCAATGCCTTCCGATCGCTGAAACTCAGCCGCGAGATAATCGACGATTTTTTTGTCAAAGTCGTCACCGCCTAAGTGAGTGTCGCCCGAAGTTGCCAACACTTCAAACACGCCGTCGCCGACTTCTAGAATCGAGACATCAAACGTGCCGCCGCCTAAGTCAAACACAATGATTGTTTCATTGCTCTTTTTCTCTAAGCCATACGCTAGCGAGGCTGCTGTCGGCTCGTTGACGATTCGCAAAACTTCCACGCCAGCAATCTTGCCAGCATCTTTGGTCGCTTGGCGCTGCGAGTCATTAAAATAAGCCGGAACTGTGATCACCGCTTGCGTCACTGTTTCGCCAAGATACTTACTGGCATCGTCGATCAGCTTCCGCAAAACTTGGGCAGAGATTTCTTCGGGCGCATATTGCTTGCCTGCCGCAGGGCAATCTAGCTTGACGTTGCCGCCCACATTCAAGACTTTATAAGAGACTTCGGTGGCTTCGTTCGTGATTTCATCAAACCTACGACCAATAAACCGCTTCACCGAGTAGAAGGTGTTTTCTGAGTTCATCACCGCTTGACGCTTGGCGATTTGACCGACGAGACGATCGCCATTTTTTACAAATGCCACGACTGAGGGAGTCGTCCGAAACCCTTCAGCGTTTGGGATCACGGTCGGCTTACCGCCTTCCATCACAGCGACGCAAGAGTTTGTAGTACCTAAGTCAATTCCAACAACTTTTGCCATATGAGTGCTTTCGCTCCAACAATAAATGCAATTTTTAGGGGTTAAAGGGGACTGGCGTTGTCAGCCAGAATCGGCAAAGGAGGGCAGCTAAGACTCAAACGGGTTCGTAAAACCCTTTGCATGAGTGGGTCTTTGCCCATCAAAGTTCGTCCTCCAAGTCAGGTCGTGAGAGAGTCATACACTCAATGCCAACTAAGCGGCATTCGATCCCCTTCTTATATAGTGTTCAGGTTCCGCGATTCCATGAAGGCGTATTTACCGAACCTTAAAGAGGACGGTTGAGAGAGTTTTGAGGGCTGAAAGAATGCAAATCAGCCCTCAAAACTCAGTCTGTCTTAGCTTTGTGCCCAGGCATCGCCTGTTTCAGAAGCATCAGGGTTAGGGGTGATCGTCGCCACTTTAGATTCAGCAGACTCATCTAACCCAGCCAGATTAAGCGTCACCACCGAAGGGCGAACGGCTTGCACTTTGGGCAGAGTCAAGGTCAGAATGCCATCTTTGAATTCAGCCTTCACCTGATCGTTTTGAACCGGGGACGGCAGCGAGATCACGCGCTGAAACTTGCCATAGCGAAACTCAGAGCGGAAGAAGTCATTTTCTTCGGTCTTGTTCTCAACTTTATGCTCACCAGACAGAGAAACACCACTGCGACCGATTTTTACGTCGAGGTCTTTGGCATCAATGCCAGGAAGCTGAACGCGAAGCACAAATTCGGTTTCGTTGCTCTTGAGTTCGGCAGCGGGTTGCCAGGTAGGTTCAACGCGCTTGGTCGTTGCTAGATCTTCAAAGACGCGATCGAACTGACGACGCATTGCTTCCATTTCTTGCCAGGGTTGCCAATTAACGAGAGTCATGAGAGGTTGCCTTTTTTTAAGAGAGAGTAGTTAACGAGGGCTGTGATTTGAGCCAGTGAAGGGTTTAACCTGACCGCTCTTACCTGCATGAATCTAATTTAGAAGGTGCAGCGAGTTAAGGCACTGAGGCAAACCGTAACAAAAGGGTGGGAGTTACCGATGGGTCAGTGAAGGCGCGATCGCCCTCTTGCGAGAGAACCGCCAAAAGAGATGGGTTTCCCGTCTGATTGGTACGATAGAAGCATTCTCTTGGGCGTGATAGCGATGTCGGGCGTTTACATCAATCCCAAAACAGACTTTGCGTTTAAAGATCTTTGGCTCAAAACAAAGCACAGATATCTTGATCAGTTTTTTGAATGCGATTTTGTATCAATCCAGACCCATTATTGAAGATCTGGAGATTCTTGATCCTTATCAAGCGCCCCGCATTAAAGGCATTAAAGACTCTTATTTAGATGTTAAAGCGACGATCGTTGGCAACAAAACGGTGATTATTGAAATGCAGGTACTCAACGTTTTAGGATTCGAGAAACGAGTTCTCTACAACGCTGCCAAAGCATTCTCAATTCAGTTAAATGTCGGAGACGATTACATCCTTCTTAACCCAGTAATTGCGCTAACGATCACAGATTTTGAAATGTTTTCTGAAAGTCCTAAAGTGATTTCTCGCTACAAATTGAAAGAACAAGACGAATTGACTGACTACAGCGATGATATCGAGCTTGTGTTTGTTGAGTTACCCAAATTCAACAAACCGCTAAATGAATTGGAAACGATTACCGATAAGTGGCTATATTTTCTCAAATGCGCCAACCAGCTTGAAGAAGTGCCCTCTAGCCTGGAGTCGATTCCCGCCATTAATCACGCCTTTAGTGTCGCCAAACAAAGTAAATTAACTCGGAAAGAGTTAGAAGTCTTAGAGAAGCGAGAAATTTTTATTCACGACAGCCGGAACGCGATTCTCAAAGCCCGACAAGAAGGTAGACAGGAAGGTAGACAGGAAGGTGAAGCGATCGGAGCCAAGCAAAGCGCGATCGCGATCGCCCGTCAACTAATGGATGTGTTGGACATTGAAACCATTAGTCAAAAAACTGGGTTAAGCATTGAAGAAATTCAAACGTTGAGGTGAACAATTTTGACCACTCACAGCTTGATGTGACAGGATAGAAAAGGTGTTTACTGTGATTGCCTGATGTCTGCGATCGATCCCTCCCTCGACTCTAGGCTGCAACATCTTAAAGCCGTGCGTCTGTCGCTGCTGCGTCTCCACAAAGCCTTGCTTGATTCTGAACGCGAAGCCTATGAGCAGATTCATGGGCAGATCCGCGGGCAGGGCGAGTTGTTTCGGCTCGTTTTAGATGATGAATGGTTTAGCTGGCTCCGTCCTGTCTCGCAATTTATTGTTCAAGTGGATGAAGCTTTAGCGGCAAAAGAGCCGATCGAGGTCACCCAAGTCAATGAGTTTTTGAGCCAAGCCCGCACCTTGCTTCAACCCGCTGAAGAAGGCACAACTTCAGAGCAGCGCTATTATCAAGCGATTCAACGCGACCCTAACATTGCATTAATGAATGCAGACCTGTCAAAATTGCTGACTGAAAATGTTTAGGCTTCAAGTCGTGAGATGCCCTTAATATGGACGAAAATCTGCCTGTCACTGCCATCATTTCTCAAGTCATAAAACCTGGACACGAGGAGGCTTATGAACAATGGCAAAAAGATATTACAGTCGCCGCTCATCAATTTGAAGGACACGCCGGAGTCAACATTATTCGACCGAATGATCAGACTCATTCTGAATATGTGATCATTCTGAGATTTGACCACTATAAAAATCTCAAAACCTGGATCGAATCCGATGTTCGTAAACATTGGATCGATCGGGCAAAACCTCTGATTCAAGGATCTGAAAGAGTGCAGGTTTTACAAGGGCTAGAAGCCTGGTTTACACTGCCAGAAAGACCCGCTCAAGCGCCCCCGGCTCGCTATAAAATGGCGATTTTGACCTCGATCGCTGTCTATCTCGTTTCTCTGATCGTGGGGTATTTTTTCTCACGCTTTCTCGTCAGTTTACCGAGCTGGTTGCAGTCATTGGTGCTGATCAGCCTTTCGGTGGTGTTACTCACCTATTTCGTCATGCCGCGATTGACTCGCATCTTTTATCGCTGGCTTTATCCCCGAGCCAAGAAGTGATTTGCTCAAATCCTTTATGCTGGAGATCGATCGCTACTTTCGTGAATTATGGTTTCTCTGTCTCCAACCCTCAAAGCTAGACTAGCCGAACCTCTCAAGATCGGTCACTTAGAGGTCAAAAGCCGCGTCTTGCAGTCGCCGCTCTCTGGCGTGACGGATCTCGTGTTTCGTCGCTTGGTGCGTCGCTATGCGCCCGATTCAATGATGTATACCGAGATGGTCAACGCCACAGGGTTGCACTACGTGAAAGAACTGCCGATCATCATGGAGGTAGACCCCAACGAGCGTCCGATCAGCATTCAGCTTTTTGACTGTCGCCCCGACTTTTTGGCAGAAGCCGCACAAATGGCGGTCGCAGAAGGAGCCGATACGGTCGATATCAATATGGGCTGTCCGGTGAATAAGATCACCAAAAACGGCGGCGGCTCCTCTCTGCTGCGAGATCCCGAAACGGCAGAAGCGATCGTGCGGGCTGTGGTCAAAGCAGTGAACGTTCCGGTGACGGTTAAAACCCGGATTGGCTGGACTGATCAAGAAATTAATATTCTCGATTTTTCCAAACGGATGCAAGATGCAGGAGCACAAATGATCACCGTTCACGGACGGACGCGATCGCAAGGCTATACCGGAGCCGCCAAATGGGAATGGATCGGGCGCGTGAAAGAAATCCTCTCGATTCCGGTGATCGCTAATGGCGATATGTTCTCAGTCGAGGCAGCCGTTAAATGCCTAGAACAAACCGGAGCCGATGGCGTGATGTGTTCTCGCGGAACGCTGGGCTATCCATTTTTAGTAGGCGAAGTCGATCACTTTTTGAAGACAGGAATTGAGAAACCAAAACCAACGCCGATCGAGCGCTTAGAATGCGCCCGCGAACATCTACAAATGCTGTGGGAATACAAAGGCGATCGCGGAGTTAGACAAGCTCGAAAACATATGACATGGTATGCCAAAGGATTTGACGGTGCGGCAGACCTGCGTGGAAAACTCAGTCTCATCGAAAATGTGTCTCAGGGATTGGAGATTATCGATCGAGCGATCGAGCGTCTGACTCATTCTGGTTGGCAAGAAACCGAAGCAGCCGAAGCCCAATTAGTTGAAGCTTAATTTGAACTAACTCTCACCCCCAAACCCTCTCCTTGGGGAGAGGGCTAGGGTGAGGGCAAATTCAGGGGTTCATACCCGGATTCAGCAACGCCATTGTAGTCTCTTGCTGCGGTAACGTGACTGTGACGGTGGTTCCTTTACCGGATTTACTTTCAATTTGAATCTGTCCGTGATGATTTTCGACAATGGCTTGCGCGATCGCTAACCCTAACCCCGATCCTCCGGTTGCCTTAGTTCGAGCAGGATCGACGCGATAGAAGCGATCGAACAATTGCGGCAATGCTTCTTCTGGAATCCCAATTCCGGTATCGATCACTTTGACTTGCAGAGAAGATCCGCTGGTGCGTTTGAGTTGCTGTAAATCTATTGTGACTTTTCCATTCGCGGGAGTGTATTGTAGAGCGTTGCTGATCAAATTAGTGAATAATCGAGAAATTTGATCGAGATCGCATTGCAGCGAGAGCGAATTTTCAACACGAGGGAGTGATTTCAAAATAATCGATTGGCTTGCGGCAAGTTCTTCTGACGCTACACTGCAATTGAGACTTAACGAAATTTCTTTTTCTGTGGCAATCGTCTGCTGTTCTTCTAACACTTCAGTCAGCAAATCATCAAGATTGACTAAAGCTCGTCTCGGTTGCGCCGTGCTGCTATCTTGTCGGGCGAGGAATAACAGATCATCCACAAGTCTTCCTAAACGACGAGTCAGCCGTTCAACAACCTGTAGGTGATAGCGTTGCATTTGTGGATCTGATTCTGGATCTGAGAGCGCCACCTGAACATTAGTTTGAATGATCGCGATCGGGTTCCGCAACTCATGAGATGCATCGGCAGTAAATTGCTTTAATCGCTGATAAGATTCTCGGATCGGCTGCATTGCTAGACCAGATAAGAACCATCCGATCGCGGCGACGATCGCGACCATCACCGTTGTTCCAGCCATTAGATCAACAAACAACTCGCGAGTAGGCTTTGTCACCTCAAACCAGGGATGGCTGACGCGCAAATAGCCTAACACTTGTCGCCCAATTTGCACTCGTTGCGTCACTTGCCGCAGCAAATGATCTGCTGATAAATGCACGGTTTCGCCATTGATATTGAAGTGAAGTGGAACGGCGATCGCGTCAGCAAAGGTTGACCACAACACTTCACCTTGCGGGCTAAACCACTCTAGATCAATGTGATCATCTTCAACCGAAATGGCATTATCTCGAAAGCTCGACTCGACGTTAACGCGCACGTCTCCGCTTTGATTGATTGGCTCGATCACCAACGATCGCTGCACCACTTCGACTACATGGTTGAGCGTGTCATCAATGCGTTCAATTAACGTGCTGCGGACATATAAATAAAACCCACTCGCAAACACTAGCAGCAACACTGCCGTAACGGTGGTATACCAGATCGCAAGACGACGACGAGTCACCTGAAACATAAGACTAATCACAGGACTACATCTAAATTATCGGTGTAAAATGCGCTGTAAGGGTCAAGCGGAAATTTCATGCTGGGAGAACGACTGCGATGTCACTAGAAGCCATCCCTGAACAAACCAATCCCACCTTAGAGCCGATCGAGTGGGAACCGCCTATGCCACCGACCGATCTAATTTTTGACGACGGAGAACCTTTGGAGAGCAATCGTCACCGAGTAGCCATGAACGTCTTGATTCGATCGCTCAATCAAGGCTGGTCAGACCGCCAAGACTTCTTTGCAGGCGGCAATATGTTTGTCTACTACAGCAGCAGCCAAGCCCGCAACCGTGACTTTAGAGGACCTGATTTCTTTGCAGTTTTAGGGGTCGAGGCTGACTCGTCTCGTCAAGGCTGGGTGGTCTGGGAAGAAGGGGGACGCTACCCCGATGTGATCGTAGAAATGCTGTCACTTAGCACGACCAACGTTGATTTGGGAGCCAAGAAAACCCTTTATGAACAAGTGTTTCGCACACGGGACTATTTTGTTTATGATCCGTTTGATCCCAGTGCCTTTCAAGGGTGGCATCTTGACTTAGATCAGGGCTATCAGCCGATTCCCGTTAATGAGCAGGGATGGCGATGGTGCCAAACGCTGGAGTTGTGGATCGGTTCGTGGTCGGGGGCAGTAGACATCGATACAACGACGTGGCTACGGTTTTACGAT
>JAYVFW010000181.1:0-5050 GCA_043772715.1 Phormidesmis sp.
TCACCTGTCCTTTCTGAGGCAGGTTGAAAGGAGACAAAGCATCCTGACGCAGAGCGCCTCCTCCAGGCAATCACCTGTCTCTTCGAGGTAGGTTGAAAGGACCAAAAACTGAAACTGGTATTGATGAAGTGGGTTGAAAGGTAAAACCTTAGCCTTCCAAGTTATGGAGGTGCTTTTATGTACGTTTAGACGACATCAATTTGTCACTACCACCTAAAAGACATTAATTAGTCTCGACGACATTAATTAGTCACTGACGACATTAACGTGTCATCGATGACATTTAATTAGTCACTGTACATTTTAAGCGAGTGGCGAGAATCGAACTCGCATCATTAGCTTGGAAGGCTAAGGTTTTACCACTAAACTACACTCGCGGGTCTGATTAGCTTGATTTAACTCAAGCGTTTTTAACGATAACACAGTCTTCCTACAGTTCGCTCACAAATTTCTAGAAGTCGCGATCGACTCACTTTAAGGAATCAAGCTGCACAGAAACCTTCAGAAGAGACTCTACAGGCTCTCCATCTGAAGTAGCAGGGTCAAACGTCCACTGCTCCTCAATCAGGTCACTCACAAATTTGTCGTACTCCTGTGACCCACTGGATTTTATCACCCTAGTCACTTTAGATTTTCCCGTTTGGTCAACCAACACAACTAAGCGAATCGCCTGACCCAGATTTAGCTCAATTTCAGGGGGATAATTTAGGGTCGAAAATAGTCGGCTCGACTCGATCGGGCGGGCAAGTTTATCAGGAATCGTTCCTCCACCATTATTCTTCCCATCTTGAAGACTATTCCCGTCTTGAATGTTCAGCAGATCTGCCTTAACTCCGGTTCCGCCACGACGGGTTGCATCTTCAACGTTAGGTAGCCCTGCATTCGTTTGCTTCGATTCGTCTAAGCCCTGCGTAGATTCACCCGGAACGCGACCAATCTCCGGTTCGGGTAAAGGACTTCCACTGGGAGAGGGAGTAGGTTCCGCAGGAGTTTCAGCCGGAGCGGCAGTCGCATCAGGCGCAGGAACGGGTTGAGTCGGCTGCGAGGAAGGTGCAATCGGGGCTGAGGGAACTGGTTGCGGCGTTAATTTGGGGGAGGGTGTGTTCGGAGATGGAATAACTCGCGGTCGGGTGGGGACTGATTTGGGGATCGATCGGATCTGCCGCACTGGCACAGGAGAGGGCTTTATCACCTGCTGCACAGATGGCTGATCGGGAACAGGCGGGGGAACTGAAGAATCAGCGTTAGGCAACCGAGTCGCTGTTTGGGGAGCGACAGAAAATTTAGTAACTTTGGATGTGGTCAATCGAGTCGGGCTAGAAGACTTTGGAGAAATATCAACTAGCTCGATCGGAGCCGCCACCCTCGCAGGTTTTTGACTAGAGACACGAAACAAAAACAAGCGCCCTGACAGCAGCAGCAACAAATGCACAATCAGTGAGCCTGCCAATACTGCAAGCCATAGACTAGGGGAGTCACTGTGCCGTCGATCGTGCCCAGACCGCAGATCAGTGGCTGGGTTCATCATTCCCATCCTAGAAACTTAGCGTCACCCTCATCTTAGTCGCTGGTTAGCGTTTCGGAAGCGTTGTAACCATTTCAGAAACAGGCTTCAGGTTCTGACTTATGGAAGTCGGCACGGTGCGTCTAGATAGGGATTGATTGAGAATGTCAAGACTGTCTCATCAACGCCTCTGAGTTCTAGAGGGCTAACTTTGGTGATCACGCCTTCGTCGAGATAGTCGGCGACCGCAGCAGACACCAGAATGCAGTTTGGCTCGGCGGCTTCCTGAATGCGAGAGGCAATATTCACACTGGGACCGATCGCCGTATAGTCAGCTCGTTCTTCACCGCCAAACATCCCGACGACTGCCGTTCCTTGATGGATGCCGCAGCGAAACTGGACTCGATCAATGCCTTGAGCTTGCCAGCGCTCGTTGAGTTCATCCAGTGAGCGGTACATCTGACGGGCAGCGGCGATCGCGCGTCTGACCTGCTCATTAGGAGTCAGTTCTTCGGGTGCGCCAAAGATTGCCAAAATTGCATCGCCCATAAACTTATCAACGGTGCCGCCATTTTCAAATATGGCACGGGTCATGCTAGCGAGATATTCGTTGAGCAACTCAGCAACGCGCCGCGATCGCAAGGTGTTAGAAAGCTGAGTGAAGCCGACAATATCGCTAAATAAGACTGTGATCATCCGAGGCTCTGGGCTTAGATCGAGCAGAAGTTCACCCTTGGCGGCTCGCTGCACCAGTGCGGCAGGCAAAAATCGCTTCAGCACCGACTCGGTTAGATAAGTGTTAAGTTGCGCCACTCGCTGTTCGTTGGCTTTGAGCGCTAGTAGATTCCGAACTTCTGCCAACAGCTCACGATCGTTAAACGGCTTTGACAAGTAAGCGTCTGCACCCAGTTCCGCCCCCTCGATGCGGGTGTCTTCGTCGGCTTTGGCAGTCAGCAACACGATCGGAGTGCCCTTGAGATCATCATCTCGGCGCATCATGCGAATCAGGTCGAGTCCTGACACGATCGGCATCATTAAGTCGGTCACAATCAAATGAGGACGGCGAGTCTGCGCCTCCTGGAAGCCTTCAGCGCCGTTGCGGGCAGTCCAGACTTGATAGCCCTGTTTTCGCAAAATGCCTGAGACATACGATCGCAGATCGGGGTTATCATCCACGACGAGAATCTGAGCTGCGTCAGGCTCTTGAGTTTTGAGTTTTGAATTTTGAATCGAGTCTTCCAATTCAGAATTCAACAGTGAGGATTCAGAAGTGTCCTGAAGTTCCATCTCTAGATCGGCTAACTCCACTGCCGCGCGGCTCGATTGCAGTTCTGCCTGATCTTCAGTCACCTGTTCGGGCGGTAGATGGGCGCTGCCAGTTTGCAGCCAAACGCTAAACGTCGTGCCTACTCCATAGACAGATTCGACGGCGATGTGCCCTTTGTGCAGCTCGACGAGTTCTTTGACGAGGGCGAGTCCTAACCCGGTGCCTTCATAACTGCGATTAGCCGAGCCTTCTGCTTGTCTGAAGCGCTCAAATAAGTAAGGAATTTGATCGGGGAGAATGCCGATCCCCGTATCAATCACTTGCAGTAGACAATGTTCACCTTCTGACCGCGCCACGATCGTGATTTGCTTGCCTGCTGGCGTAAACTTCATCGCGTTAGACAACAAGTTATAGAGAACTTTGTCAAACTTCTCCAAATCCAGATAAGTTGAGGGGCACGAACTTAGTTGAGTCAGCAACGTCAGCCCTTTTTTCTCGCAGTAGGGACGGAACGAATCGACTACGTGGTCAACCACCGCTTCGAGGTCACAAGGGCGAAAATTGGGCTGCATCCGCCCAGCATCGAGTCGTTGCAAATCGAGAAGCTGATTGACCAACCGCAGCAGCCGCCGAGAATTTCGCAGCGCGATCGCAGCTTCGTCATAGGTTAACCCCTCTTGTTGAGCCGTTGCCGATTCTAATGGACCGACCATCAGCGTCAGCGGCGTTCTAAACTCGTGGGAGATATTTTGGAAAAACTCAGTCTTTTGGCGATCGAGTTCAAGCAATTGCTCGGCTTGTTGACGAGTTTTTTGATAGAGACGAGATTGTTGAACGGCGATCGCGGCTTGGGCTGCCACCGACTGCGCGAGTTGAATCTCCGAAGTCTTCCAGAGGCGAGCGTGTTGATTTTGCCGTAGAGAAATGCTGCCGATGATTTTGCCATCTGAGATCAGGGGCACCACTAACAAAGCGCGAGCAGGCGTACGAGCAGGCGTTTCTCTGACGTGCATCTCTGGGTGTAGAGATAAGTCTTCGAGCACCACGGGCTGCTGAGAAGCCAATAATTGCTTGAGAACGGGGTTGCCCTCGATCGGAGTTTCCGAGCGGGGGAGCGATAAAGCTGACAATTTGCTGATTTTTGGTGCGATCGTGTCGCTAGGCGACCAGTTGGGATCATGTAAGCCTACCAGTTGCACAAATTCGTCGTTTTCCGTCCAGAGTGACAGCGCACAGCCATCGACGTGGAGAGCTTGCCCCAACTGCTGAGTGATGGCAGCAAAAATTTCTTGCGGGTCGAGGCTCGATCGAATCGCGGTAGTAATGGTGTTAATCAACGCTTCTCGCTTTGCCAGGGCGCGAACTTGTTCATAGGCATACGCCTGGGAAAGAGCCAGCGCTGCCTGATCTGCCACCATGCTGATCAGTTCGACTTCATCTTGCTGCCATTGACGAGATTCACCACACTGGTGCAACGCCAGCACAGCCATTAATTCTTGTTGACAAATAAGCGGCACAATCAGGCTCGATCGAATATCTGCCGCTTGATAAGCCTGTTGGCACGGCAAACCTTGAGACTGAACCAGAGGATGGATCGTCGCATCCTGAATCACCTCAACTTGATGAGTTTTCCAGACGGTTTGAAAGAGCGGGTCTTGAGCAGTAAATTCAGCCGTCTTGAGCGCTTGCCAGTAAACAAATCCTTCACTGTCTAATTGCCCGTCTTGAAAGGGGCGCAGAATGCCGAAACTGACCTCAAACGTACTGCCGACGGTTTCGACGATCGTTTGCAGAATTTGCCGATAGCTCAGGGCACTGCGAATTGTGTTGGTGACCGCGTTGAGCAGCGACTCGCGACGTAGAGTGCGCCGCAACTCTTGAGTTCTGGCTTTGAGAACATTGTGGGTGTCGGCTGCCTGACGAACTACTCGCTTTAGCTCTTCGTCATCCCACGGTTTTGTAACATATTTAAAGACTTTGCCCGTATTGATCGCTTCGACGAGATCTTCAACGTCGGTATAGCCTGTGAGAATGATCCGAATAATATCGGGATATTGAGTTGCTGTCAGACTGAGAAACTCAGTGCCGCTCATCATCGGCATTCGCTGATCGGAAATAATCACCGCCACATCGCCTTCTCTTGAGAGAATGTCGAGCGCTGCCGGACCGCTTTCTGCCCGCAGCACTTTAAACTCTCGATGGAACGTCCGGTAGAGCAGATCTAGGTTATCGGGTTCGTCATCGACTACTAAAATCTTCTGCTTGGTTGCCTCACGAGA
>JAYVFW010000182.1:0-5044 GCA_043772715.1 Phormidesmis sp.
TCGAACTGACGTTAATCTAGATCACAATCCTGCAAGCTGTACGCTTCCCACCTATGAGTGAGATTATCCTTGACGTTCGTGACCTTCAGGTACAGTTCAAAACCGATACGAGAACTGTGAAAGCGGTGGATGGCATCTCTTTTCAGGTAAAACGGGGACAGACACTAGGAATTGTGGGGGAATCGGGTTCTGGGAAATCGGTCACGTCGCTGGCAGTGATGGGGTTGGTGCCTAATCCGCCGGGTCGGGTGACGGGGGGAGAAATTTGGTTTAGTGATGCCGAAACGATCGGTGAACCGGTCGATCTACTGCGCGTTCCGGTTAAGCAGTTGCAAAATTATCGGGGCGATCGGCTTTCGATGATTTTTCAGGAACCGATGAGTTCGCTCAATCCGGTTTATACGTGTGGGTTTCAACTGACTGAGGCGATTCGTCTACACGAAAAGATCTCTGAAGCTCAGGCACAGCGCAGAGCGGTTTCACTCTTGCAAGAAGTGCAACTGTTGCCCCCCGACGAAGAGCTAAAACGCCGATTTATAGAAGAATTTTATCCAAACGGGACGCAGCCGAGTCAAGTTGAAATCGATCGTCAGATTAATCGCCAGAAATTGGCTATGCTCGATCGCTACCCGCACGAGCTTTCGGGCGGTCAGATTCAGCGCGTGATGATTGCGATGGCGATTTCCTGCAATCCCACTTTGCTAATCGCTGACGAGCCAACGACGGCGCTAGATGTGACGGTGCAAGCCACGATTTTGGATTTGCTGCGAGATTTGCGAAATCGGCGCGGCATGGGCATGATGTTTATCACCCATGATTTGAGCTTAATCGCTGAAATTGCCGACCAAGTTGCGGTGATGTATGAAGGCAAAATCGTCGAATATGGCTCTGTTTTAGACATCTTTTCTAACCCCCAACACCCTTACACAAAGGGACTGCTGACCTGCCGACCTCAGCCCGATCGTCGCCTACGCTATCTGCCTACCGTCTCAGACTTTATGGAAGTCTCTAGGCTGCCGAATGGGGAGATGCTGATCGAAGCGAAACAGCAAGATGTGAATGCTGCGCTCCGCAGTGCTGAGGAGATTAGCGACATTGAATTCAACTCGCGCTTGCAAGCACTTCAGAGAAAACCGCCGCTCGTCTCGGTGCAAAACCTTCAGGTTGCGTTTCCGGTGCGAGGCATTTTTGGGCAGACTAAGCGCTATGTGATGGCGGTTAACGATGTCTCGTTTGACGTATATCCCGGCGAGACGTTGGGACTGGTGGGTGAATCCGGCTGCGGTAAAACGACATTGGCACGAACGCTACTGCGGCTGATTGAACCGAGAAAGGGAAAAGTGCTATTTGAAGGCAAAGATATTCTGTCGCTGCCGCCAAAACAAGTTCGTCAGTTGCGACGAGAAGCGCAAATTATCTTCCAAAATCCATATAGCTCACTCGATCCGCGACTCAATATTGGGGAAGCCGTGATGGAGCCACTGCAAATTTATAGTCGCGGCAAGGGCAAACAACATCAAGAACGGGCTGCTTATTTACTGCAACGAGTGGGGCTAGACCCTGATTTGATGAAGCGCTATCCTCACGAGTTTTCGGGTGGGCAGCGGCAACGGGTTTGTATCGCTCGATCGCTAGCGCTTAACCCCAAATTTATCATTTGTGACGAGTCTGTTTCAGCTTTGGATGTCTCCGTGCAGGCGCAAGTGCTCAATCTGCTCAAAGAACTGCAATCTGAGTTTGGGTTGACGTATATCTTCATTTCTCACGATTTGAGTGTGGTGAAGTTTATGAGCGATCGCATCGTTGTGATGAACCGAGGCAAAATCGAAGAGGTTGGCACGGCTGACACGATTTATCGCCACCCTCAACAACCTTATACCCGTCAGTTAATTGCTGCGATTCCGATCGGGACGCTCGATCGCATTCGCGAACGTCAAGAACAGCGTGGGCTTTCTGCATCGTAAATCTGGGGCTGGTCGTTCAGCGCTTCTTAAGTCGATCAAAGGCTAACGATCACAAAAGGGCACGACACGTCGTGCCCCTACATCGTACCTTTTTTGTCTTGGGCAAGACAGGCATTTTTGATAAAAACTACTAAAAATACAACGTCCTCAGCCTCTAAGCGTAGGCGGATTTAAGGTTTTTTGGAAAACTTGCGTCTCAAAGACAAAAAAGACGAATTTTTCACTTACCTATTTTTGGTTCTTTTGACTATAATTATAGAAGTCTTCACAGACAAGACACTCAGCTAATTTAAGGAGAATCGGGTGGAAGACGTAGAACTGACTCTAACGCCAGACGATTACAGCCTTCTGACTGACCTCTATCAACTGACGATGGCAGCCTGCTATGTCGGCGAAAATCTCGATCAGCGCCGTGCCAGTTTTGAGATTACCGTTCGTCGATTGCCCCCTCGGTGCGGCTACTTAATTGCGATGGGGCTGGCTCAAGTTCTAGACTATTTGGAAAAATTTCGGTTTGGTTCTGCCCAGATTGCAGCCCTTCAGTCGATCAGCATTTTTGACCATGCACCCGCTCGGTTTTGGACTCTGCTGCGAGAAGCCCGATTTAGTGGCGACGTTTGGGCAGTGCCAGAGGGAACCGCTATTTTCGCTAACGAACCCCTGCTGCGGATAGAAGCTCCTCTCTGGCAAGCGCAACTCGTCGAAACGTATCTATTAAACACGCTCAACTATCAAACTCTGGTGGCAACGCGATCAGCGCGAATGCGTGACGTAGCCGGAGCCGATGCAACCCTTTTAGAGTTCGGCACTCGCAGAGCCTTCAGTCCTCAAGGTGCTTTGTGGGCGGCTCGTGCAGCTCTCGCAGCAGGATTAGATGCCACGTCTAACGTGTTAGCTGCCGTCAAGCTAGGACGCATCCCTGCTGGCACGATGGCCCATGCGCTCGTGATGGCATTGAGTGCGACAGAAGGCACAGAGGCAGAGGCATTTACAGCATTTCACCGCTACTTTCCCGGTGCGCCACTGTTGATTGACACCTATGATACGATCGCCGCTGCCCGCGACCTATCCGAGCAAGTCAAAGCAGGACTTCAGCTATCGGGGGTGCGAATCGATTCGGGTGATTTGGTGTCGCAGTCTCAGGAGGTGCGATCGCTATTACCAGGCGTCGCCATCATTGCGAGTGGTGACTTAGATGAATGGAAGATTGCCGAACTGAAGGCGGCAGGAGCTTGTATTGATGGATATGGCATTGGCACGCAGCTCGTGACGGGTTCCCCGGTGAATGGAGTCTATAAACTGGTGGAGGTTGACGGCATTCCGGTGATGAAGGAGTCGCCAGGAAAGATCACCTATCCGGGGCGAAAGCAGACTTTTCGTTGCGTCGAAAACGGCATCGTGCAGCGCGATCGCTTAGGTTTAATCAGCGAAACGTCCTCATCAGAACAGCCCTTGATGCAGCTTGTTTTCAAACAGGGGCAGCGACTGCAAGAATCAGACAGTTTGGGTACGATCGCTGAACGTACTCGCGTATCGGTTGCCAGTTTGCCTGCCTCAGTTCGGGATATCAACCAGCCCGAATCGATTCCGTTAGATCTGTCTGATGATTTGTCTGATCTGATTCACAAAACTCGACGAAAACAACCGATTGAGTGAACGCTTCTAAATTAAAGATTCTCTTTCACCCCTTGAACCTATGCTAAGAGTTGCATTGTTTGGCACTAGCGCTGACCCGCCCACGAGAGGACATCTCGCTATTTTATGCTGGCTTTCTCAGCACTTTGATCAAGTCGCGGTTTGGGCATCTGATAACCCATTTAAGTCTCACCAAACGGCGTTAGACCACCGGACTGCCATGCTGCGATTGCTGATTGGTGACTTAAACTTAGCTCGACACAACATTCAGGTCTATCCAGAGTTGAGCAACTCTCGCACTGTGATCACGGTAGAACAGGCGCAGGAACGCTGGCAGGGTGCAGAATTGACGCTAGTAGTCGGGTCTGATTTGGTGGGTCAACTGCCGAAATGGTTTCGAGCTAAAGACTTGCTTGATCGCGTCAAGCTTTTGGTAGCTCCCCGCCCCGGA
Source organism: Phormidesmis sp. (assembly GCA_043772715.1). Classification (GTDB taxonomy): domain Bacteria; phylum Cyanobacteriota; class Cyanobacteriia; order Leptolyngbyales; family Leptolyngbyaceae; genus Phormidesmis_A. The sequence continues at coordinate 4,051 of JAYVFW010000182.1, forward strand.
TACTCAATCACAGACAAAGAGCTAGACCCTTTGCGGCAGATCGGAGCCGATGTGACGATCGCGGATCTCAATGCCCCAAATGTCTCGTCCACCGCCTATCGCGAACAGGGAGAAACCGACGGAGTGACTTCTCCGATTCAGGCTTATATCGATCGGGAGCAACTGTATAAATGTCACGCACGCAGAGAAAAATTGCCCACTTACTAGCAGGAGAGGCGTTAGCAGATTTTAGAGTAGGCGTTGATAACGCCATCTTCTCGGTCGATACAGCGCTGAATCGGCTGCTGGTGCTGCTGGTGATGCGCCAAGAAGAACCCTTTCTGGGACAGTGGAGTTTGCCCGGAACGCTGGTCAGACAGGGCGAATCGTTAGAGAATGCCGCCTACCGGATTTTGGCTGAAAAGATTCGTGCCCGAAACCTTTATTTAGAGCAGCTCTACACGTTTGGCGGCCCGGATCGTGACCCGCGTGAGGCGGATGACAGCTACGGAGTGCGCTATCTATCGGTCAGTTATTTTGCGCTGGTGCGCTATGTCGAAGCCGAACTGATTGCAGATGGGGTAAGCGGCATTGCCTGGTATCCCTTAGATCAGTTGCCGCAGTTAGCATTTGATCACAACAAGATTCTGGAATATGGACATTGCCGACTCAAAAACAAGCTGGAATATAGCCCCGTCGCGTTTGATGTGTTGCCCGAAGTCTTTACGCTCAGTGATTTGTTTCAACTCTATACAACAGTGCTGGGAGACAACTTTTCGGATTATTCAAACTTTCGATCGCGCCTGCTCAAACTAGGCTTTCTCAGAGACACCGGAATCAAAGCCTCACGGGGGGCGGGTCGTCCGGCAAGTCTCTATCGATTTGATGCCGAAGCCTTTGCGCCTCTTAAAGACAAACCCTTGGTATTTATTTAAGCTACCGTGTATACACAAATTGCTTTAAGTTTGATTGCTAGGAGTTTGCCCCCTAAATCCCCCATTCTGGGGGATTTAGG
>JAYVFW010000183.1:0-15714 GCA_043772715.1 Phormidesmis sp.
CTCAAGGCAAAGTCAGAAAAACTTTAGGGATTGTAAATTTATTCGTGCTCGTTGCCTTGACGACCCACCCGGAACTCAAGTTCCGGGCTGATAGCGGAAGTCCATTGAAATGGACTAAAACTGTGATTCAGTGTTCTGAAGAACACTTTCGTTATTAGCCAGGAAATTCATTTCCTGGCGGACTGAACCGAAGCGACATAACACAAGCTATTAGACATAATCAAATCCTTGCTACCGCCGATTTGGGGTTGGGGTAGGAACTGGAGTTAACCTCCCACAGTCCTCAGAATACACGCGGAAATAGTCTATATCCATCACTCTAGGTAGCTTGACCTTCGCCACATCACCACACCACCCGCCGCATACTCCGACACCGACACTTGGATAAAGGGCTTTAGTGGGAACCCCGATCGTCGTTCGCCATCGTTCTCGACTGTCGATATAAAAGACTAGTAGGTTTGGTCTCCACAGCACTCCATAGGTATGGTAGTCCCGACTCAGAGCAACCGGACTCTCCCACCTCCCTTCACTTGATTTGTTATCAGCACCATAGTGATTGGTCATAAACACCTTTCGCTCTTGCTGCGGAACCTCAAACACATCGATTTCTGGCGGCCATGAACGATCGACAGCTCCAGTTGAGAAAAAAGATGACAGCCCATCTCCTGAAGCAATTTTGGTGCGAACCTCCCAATATCCATAGGTTTGGGCAAATTTTCCATAAGTGTTAATCAGTGAGCTGGCATAGGGTTTGCCCCCAGCGGCTCTCTTTTCGACCTTGATGTGAGCGGCACCTTTAGTAACAGACACATTCTTATCTGTGTAGTAGTTGAGCGAACCGTCGTTAATGTATCCGTCGCCCCACCAAAATCGAGTTGTCCACTTTGAGGAGTCAAGCGACTTGCCATTAAACTCGTCATGAAAGGTTTGTCTCAATTTACATACACCTCGCAGCGGGTCGGCTGAAACCGTTGGGCGTAACCCGCAACCTAAAACTATCGAGAGCACCACAAAACAAAGAAAAATCAATTTCATCCATGTCTTCTCGGTCTTTCTATTCATGACGTGCCCTCAAGTGACGCGATATGCAACTATTTGCGTTGAATTCTAAGATTTCAGGCTGCCTCGCTTTAACTGTTCTCGCTCGATCGCTTCAAACAACGCCCTAAAATTGCCTTCCCCAAATCCTTGAGCTTGATGCAGACGATCGTTGACTTGATAAGTGTGGCGCTCGATTAATTCAAAAAAGAAGGTCGGTTGCTCAAAAACGGGCTGAGTAAAAGTTTGCAGCAAAACCGCTTCGGGCAGATCTGATTGCCAATCGACCAAAATCTGTTGAGCGGCGATCGCCTTGAGCTGTGACTCAGAAAGCGCACAATCAGGACGCTGCCGCAACTGAGTGTAATAAGTAGCAGGCACATTCAAAAACGATAAACCTGCGCGACGAAGTTGAGCGATCGCATCCACAATATTCTCGGTGTGAATGGCAATGTGCTGCACCCCTGCACCCCGATTGATGTCTAAAAATTCTTGAATTTGAGAATTGCCTGAAGTCGGCTCGTTGATCGGCAACTGCACCTGGCTGTTAGGATAGCGCATGACTCGGCTACACAGCCCAGAGCGATCGGTTTTAATCGCAAACATCTGCTGAGGCTCAAAGCCGAGAACGGTTTCATACCAATTAACGGCTTGTTCTAAATCGCCTAAAGCCACATTCAAAACGACGTGATCAATGCGGCTAAACGTGACATTAATCGCGTTATCCGACGTTCTACCCACGATTGATGAATTCGCTTGCCGCTCGACCAGGGTGTGTCTGAGCGTTCCCCAAGCGGCGATCTGGGCCCATTTTAGGTTGCCTTGAGTTTGAAGAGGCTGAAGAACGTTGGCTCCTTGAGCGATCGCTCTCATCGTCACAGTTTCGACATCCTCTACCCCAAATGCCACATCCACGACTCCCGGAGGATGGGCGCTTAAAAACTGATAAACAGGGCTGGAATCGTTGAGCGGGGCAGAGAAAATTAGATAGATCGATCCGTTAGCAACGACTTCGATCTGCGTGTGATTAGAAGGGGCGATCGTAAAGCAAAACTCGTTTGGAATCGAGTAGAAGCCCATTTTTTGAATAAACCAATCTCGCGATTGACGAGCGTCTTCAACATAAAAATGAATGTGATCGATTTGCATAAAAACGCGAATACTTCGCCCAATGACTCTGCCTGTAGATTTTGCCTTGATTATCAAATTTTCGGGTCGTTCTGAAGGAAGAATCTAGATTAGTTTGCCAAAACCTCGGAGGTTTAAACCACTCTGTCGGTCACGATGCTTGATTCTTGGTTAAAACCTCCGAGGTTTGCGTAAGTCCTTATTATTTAACGTCAGTTCGACGAGTGTTTTCGCTTCGGTTGTGGATTCGGGAAGCCCCCTAAATCCCCCATTCTGGGGGACTTCAAGCCAAAATTTCCAGTTCAAAGTCCCCAGAATGGGGGATTTAGGGGGCAGAAGCTGCTGACAACGAAGCGAAAACACTCGTCGGACTGACGTTATTCAATCGAGGCTTCTTAGAGTTGATTGTCAGATATCCCTACAGTGACTTTGCAAATCGGTGCCAGCGTTGAATAATGAATGAACCGAAGTGCGTAGCTGTTTCCAACCTGATGACTTCTCCAGAGATTGACTTGCAGTTTGAGGCCTTACTAAACTACCTCAAACATAGCCGTGGGTTTGACTTTACTGGCTATAAACGCTCAAGCTTGAGTCGCCGAGTGCAGCACCGGATGCAAACCATTGACATCAAGCAATACAGCGAATATCTAGACTATTTAGAGGTGCACCCAGAAGAATTTTTGCATCTGTTCAACACACTGCTGATCAACGTCACGACCTTCTTTCGCGATCGCCCCTTTTGGGACTTTTTGAGCAACGAAGTCTTGCCCCGGATCATTGCCCAAAAAGAGTCAGGTGAACCGATTCGCATCTGGAGTGCAGGCTGCGCTAGTGGCGAAGAAGCCTATAGTCTGGCAATGGCATTTACCGACCTGCTAGGAGCCGAGCAGTTGCAACGGGTGAAGATCTATGCCACCGATGTCGATGAAGAGGCGCTCCACCACGCACGTCAGGCGACCTATCCAGCGAGAGAAGTAGCAAGTGTGCCCCCCGACTCATTGGCAAATTATTTTGAGCCGATCGTCTCGCCGACTGATGGCGAAGTCAGCAGCTACGTGTTTCGCAAAGACTTGCGCCAGTCTGTGATTTTTGGTCGCCATGATTTGATTCAAGACGCACCGATCTCTAAAATCGACCTGCTGGTCTGCCGCAACACCTTGATGTATTTCAACGCAGAGACTCAGGCAAAGATTTTGACGCGCTTTCACTTTGCTTTGCGTGATGGTGGCTATCTATTTTTGGGCAAAGCAGAAATGTTGCTTAACAGCGCTGCGATGTTTGCGCCGATCGATTTGTCTTACCGCGTTTTTACAAAAATTGCCAGGGTGATGTCGCGCGATCGCCTGTCCCTAATTAACTCCATCAGTGGGGGATCGATCGCGTCCCCGGTGTCTACTCATGTGCGGCTACGAGAAGCGGCGTTTGACAATGGTCTGACCGCACGCATCGTCACCGATCTCAATGGCAATCTCGCCTTAGCCAACGAGCGCGCCCGATCGCTGCTTGGCATTTTGCCTCGCCATATCGGTCGCCCCTTTCAAGATCTAGAAATTTCTTATCGACCCATTGAGCTACGATCGCGACTTGAAGAAGTCTATCGGGGTCAGAAAATAGTTTCTGTGCGCGATGTGGCATGGCAATCGCTAGAAGGTGAAACCAACTATCTCGATATTCAGGTTGCCCTTTTGACTGATATAGCAGGCAATCGGCTCGGTGCCAGCATCTCTTTTCTTGACATGACTCGCCATAAGCGACTGCAAGAAGAAGTCGAACATTCAAATCAAGAAGTGGTGGTGGCTTATGAAGAACTGCAATCCACCAATGAAGAACTTGAAACGACGAATGAAGAACTGCACTCTATTAATGAAGAACTCGAAACGACCAATGAAGAACTGCAATCCACTAACGGAGAACTCGAAACGATGAATGAAGAACTGCAATCCACTAACGAAGAATTGCAGACCGTGAACGATGAGCTTCAGCGACGCAGTGAAGAACTTGACCTGTCCAATCACTGCTTAGAATCGATTTTGACCAGTCTCAAAGGCAGTGTAGTGGTGCTCGATCGAGACTTGCGTGTGCAGATCTGGAACCAAAAATCTGAAGATTGGTGGGGGCTACGAGCAGCAGAAGTGCTGGGGCAACACTTTTTAAATTTAGAAATTGGGCTGCCAGTTGAACAACTGCGCGTCTATATTCGCAATTGCCTAAATGGTATTTTTGAGCCGAACGAGATCACGCTGCCAGCGATTAATCGTCGTGGTCGATCGCTCAAATGTCAGATAACCTGCACACCCTTATTAGGCAACGAGCAGGTGCAAGGAGTGATTTTGTTGATGGAAGAACAAGCCAAGTAAGACGAGTGGCTTAACGGCTGTATCCAAGCTGACGTGTTCACTTCATTCATGACTCAGCTTTAGAGAGAAGCCACCCCGCACGATCGCTTCTAATCTACAAATGGCAACGGACTAGATCACCCCTTCCTATTTGGGAGACACACGATCGTGCAACAACATCTCAAAACCCCTTCACAAACCGAGCTTTCTGACGAGTGGCGAGAACTTCAGCAAAATGACTATCAATCGGTGACGCTAATGACCGATCGCGGCGAGATTCAAGGTCGCTATTATGCGGCTGAACGTGCCCGCTTTGGGGCAATCTGGGTCGGCGGAGTCGGCGGCGGCTGGGACACTCCCGACAATGGCTTATATCCGCAACTGTGTCAAACACTGCAATCGTCAGGCATCTCATCTCTACGCCTCCGCTATCGCTATTCAACCCGATTAGAAGCAGCCGTTTTCGACACCCTAGCTGGGATCATGTTTTTAGCCCAAGAAAACATTCCCGCGATCGCCCTGATTGGGCACTCGTTTGGCGGTGCGGTGGTGATTCAAGCGGCGGCTCTGTCTCCGATCATGCAAACGGTGATCACCCTCGCGAGTCAAGATTATGGAACAGCTCCGGCGGCTCAATTGGCTCCCCGCTGTTCCTTGCTGTTGCTGCACGGCACCGCCGATCCGGTGCTTTCTCCCCGGTGTTCACAATATATTTACGCGATCGCCCAAGAACCCAAACGGCTAATTCTCTATCCAGAAGCAAAACACGGGTTAGATGAGGTTGTCGATCGCGTGTCTCAAGTCGTCCACAACTGGCTAATTGACCAACTTTAACGTCAGTTTGACAAGTTTTTTCGCTGCGTTGTCGGCGGCTTCTGCCCCCTAGATCCCCCATTCTGGGGGACTTTGAACCGGAAACTTTGGCTTGAAGTCCCCCAAACTTGGGGGATTTAGGGGGCGCAATGGACTGTAGCGAAGTCGTCAAATTTACGTTTAATTGAGTCCAACTGCCTGATAGCTTCAGGTTTTGAGTTGATCTCCGACTTCCGAAAGCGGCTCGACTTTTGATGGCTCAAGCAGGGGAATTTCTGCGATCGCAGTCGCCCTCAATGCTCGCGACCCGATCAACAACACCAGCAGCGGAATGCCGATCGACACCAGAGCCTTTAAAGCGCTGTGCCCTTGTAGTAAATATTGAGCGCTGCTCGATAGCCCAAATGCCAGACTCGTTAACCCAAATAGCCGAGCTTGAGGAATCAGCGCGGCGATCGTCAGCCCGATCGAGGCATACCACGGCATCAACCACGGAGTTGCAAACAGCAGCAGCACCAGAGTCACCCAGCCAATATCTTCAACTAGATCAGGCTGAGAATAGTCCCACTGGCGATAGCTGCGCCAGAGAGTCGCCCCATAAAACCCAGCAAACCCTAGCAAAGTCAAATAGGTCACGATCAAAAGAATCGTTTGCTGCTGACTCATGCCGATCGAGCCAGGAATAAAGATTCGCACGAGGTCAAGTCCAAATCGAACGATCGCCGGCAGCGATGCTTGAAACTGCCCTGCCACACCAGGATTGAGCAAACTACTCCAGGCTTTAAACCCCGGCAGCTCTGACGCACTCAGCACTAAAATTAGCCCTAACGAGGCTAGCGTGGTGTCAAGCAGCAGTTTCCACTGGCGTTGTTTCATCAAAAAAAGCACGCCTAACGGCACCCAAATCAAAGGAATTGTTTTTGATAAAAATCCGCCCCACAATGCCACCACCGAAATCCAGTAGCGCTGTTTGGCAAGACTAGCCACTAAGACGATCGCGCTCGTTGAAACCAATACATCAATATGAGCCGAGCCGACCTGCTCCATTAACAAAAGCGGGTGAACGAGATAAGCGATCGCAATCCGATCGCGATTGAAAAATGAGTCGTTTTCGTGGCGGGGCAACAGTCGCCAGATGATATAACCGTTAAAAAGATGCAATGCCAAGCAAAAAAATTTGAAGCTGTAGACTGCAAGAATTGGGTGAATCGAGAGAATCGCGGCTGATATCGTAAACAAAAACTGCGAAACCGGACCATAAGTGGAGGTTTGCCCCCAATCTACAAAGGGCGACAACTCAGAGGCAAACAACCCTGCACGAGTGATGAATGGGTTAACACCACCCAGATCCATTAACCCTGAGTGCAGATAAAGATAGACATCATTGCCCAATGGGTAAGCGATGAACGCAATCACCCAGAAGATAGCCGTCTTTTGCAGAATGTCGCCAAAGTTTAAAACTGAAGCGCGACGATCGGCGTTAAAAAACCAAACGAGATAAATAATTGCCAGCGCTAGATAGCTGCTCCCAATGGCAATTTGGCTGGCAACATCTGGAAACGTCGCAAATTTTTTGCCCCCTGCGAGAATATAGTGAAATTTGTCTAGACCTAAATCAACGAGTGCAATGCTCAAATAAGTAGCGCAGAGCAGTGCCATCGCGATTATGATTCCAGCTTTTTTCACGAAATTGTGTACTTTATTAAATAAATTTGTCTGAGCATATCATCAAGATTTTAGACCCGTAATCTCACTTGTGGCAGAACCCCTATTAAGCATGGCACCATTGACCTAAACAAAGAGTCAGCAAAGTCAGTTTAAGAGATGCGATCGTGAGCCAAAAAAAGTATCTGATTTTAGGAGGAGTGGGAATCATCGCGATCGTAGCGCTGCTCGTTGGCGCTTATTTCCTGCTAGACAAAAGCATCGCCGCGAGAGTCTCCAATCGAGTTTGCATTCCTTCTTATGTCGATGGTTTGGTGTGCTATTCCCAACCTCGCTCCTTAACTACTCAACAAACCACCAAGATTACGGTCAGTCCTAATGGCAAAATTTTGGCCAGTAGCGTTCACGACATCATTCATCTGTGGAACCTGGAAACCGGAGAAAAACAGCGATCGCTATCAGGTCATCGCGATTGGGTGAGTGCGTTAGCCATTAGCCCTGATGGTCAAATTTTAGCCAGTGCCAGCCTCGATCGCACCCTCAAACTATGGAGTTTAGAAACGGGCGCGCTCTTAAAAACTCTATATTCTGGACGGGCGACCACGATCGCTTTTAGCCCCGATGGTCAAGTTTTAGCTAGTGGAAGCCGCTTAATTAAGTGGGCAGATGGCACTCTAAGCCGTCCGGGGGTGCAGTTGTGGAACGTAGCCACCCAAGAGTGGCAAGACACCATTGGCGATCAGCCTGTAGTCGCGATCGCGTTTAGCCCCAACAGCAACCTTTTAGCGGCTGGCAAGCAAAAAACTTATATCTGGCGTGTCAGCACTAAACAGCTTTTGCAGACCGTCAACTCTGGAGACTTAACGGCGTTGACCTTCAGCCGAGATGGAGAAACTCTATTGACGGGCAGCAGCCGCATGAAACTTTGGTCGGTCGCATCTGGAGTGCTGCTACACACTTTTGGCATTGGGGCTTCTGACTTAGCGCTCTCCCCAGATGGACAAACCCTAGCGGCGGCAGTAGGAGGCACCGTGCAATTTTGGCAACCTGACACCGAAGATTATTTAGGAATGCTGCGCGGCTCGTCTTATAGTGGGCTGTCTGTCACCTTTGGCTTACACGGAAACATCGTAATCAGCAGCAGCAGCGACGGAATTCGCATCTGGTACCCGATTGTTGGGCAATAAAGTCAATCGGATAACACATATCAACTGCTTTGATGACTGTTCGAGACTATAAAACAGCTACAATTCGGGGTGACTGGCGTTAAGGATAGGCAGATGCGGGGAAAAAATCGCCAAAAGCGGGCAAGCAACGGATTTGTAGTCTTCAAAAATCTAGGATTGATGCTGACAGGCAGTGCCCTGATGTTGGCAGGTGTTGCCCTTATAGGGGCGGGACGATCGAGCGATCGCCTCTTTAACCGCGTTCAAAGTTTTCTCAATCCGCCGCCATCTCAGCCTAAAGTTGAAACCCGATCGATCGTCATTCAACAAATTCGCAGCGCGAGTGAACTCACGACCGCTATCTTCACAATGGAGGCAGTGATCCCGACTCAGCAAGATGCCACTGTCGGCGGACTTGTGGTCGGCACAACTCGACTCCTCTATATCGCCTATGGAGAGGTGAGAGCCGGAGTTGATTTAAGCGTTCTCACACCCGAAAGCGTTGAAGTGGTGGGTGAAACGCTGCGGTTGCGCTTACCGCCGCCCAAGATTCTCGATAGCAAAATTGATGTCAACCGCTCCAAAGTCTATGACTACAATCGGGGGCTGCTAGGACTTGGCCCTGACGTTGCCCCCAATCTTCAGTCTTTAGCGCAAAAAGAAGCCCTTAAAAAGGTCAAAGATGCCGCTTGCACAAACGGAATTTTGCTACAAGCCAACGATCGAGCAAAACTCACGGTCACTCAACTCATCAAAGTGCCCAATGTTAAAGAAGTGGTGATTGAGACTCAAGCTCCAGCAGTTTCTGCGTGTCAAAATCTTTGAGCGTAGATGGACTTCTGTAAGCATTCTCAGTATTTTTTCGTTGAACTGAATTAAAACCTCTTCATCCTCTTAAATTATTCGCGGTTCAACTACATAGTTTTCTCCTTAGATATAGAAATTTTCAGAACCGGGATCACTCTCTAGGTAGGTGATCCCCATTTTGCTTAAACTTAGAATAAACGGAAATAAGAAACTCTATCGACATAAATGCCGACCATAATAGAGAGAGATGAACAGCGCTTACAGTGATACCAAATCAATTACTCAAGTAGCTTTAGCTACCTTAGAGCTTACGCAAACCTCGGAGGTTTTAACTAAGAATCAAGCATCGTGACCGACAGAGTGGCTTAAACCTCCGAGGTTTTGGTCAAAATGCGTAAGTCCTATAGGTTTTTGCCACAGTTCGATACCATAAAGGGCTTTCAAAATGCAGACAGTTCAATGTGTTCGATGTCCCAATTGCGGCAGTCATGCCGAACGGCACCATCTAGAAAGCGATCGGCTCACCCGAACTCAGTGCCCTACCTGTGATTATTTGATGATCACTTGCTCTAAGACTGGCAACGTCATCGAAGCCTATGCGCCTGGGATCTATGCCCGACGTTAGGCATCTATTAAGTTTTCAGGGATGCTCGATCGGGTATCCCTATTTTTTGCCACAGCCATTGGCTAGTGATCAAATCTAAGTCGCTGCCTGAGATGCCCGCAGTTGCCCACAAGCCGCATCTGCCTCCAACCCACGCGGACGACGCACACTCACCGCGATGTGCCTCTCTTTCAGCGTATTCACAAACGCTTGAATGCGTCGCGGATCGGGCTTTTGATAATCAACCTCACTAATCGGATTGTAAGGGATTAAATTCACATGACTTTGAAACCCGCGCAGGTGTTCAGAAAGCTCGATCGCGTGTTCGACCCCATCGTTCAATTTTGCTAGCAAAACATATTCAAACGACACTCGCCGCCCCGTCAGCTTGACATATTCGCGACATTCACTGAGCAACGCCTCTAAAGGATATTGACGAGCGCTCGGAATCAACTGCGTCCGTAACGCTTGATTGGAGGCGTGTAAGCTAACCGCCAAGGTTGCTTGAAGCTGCTCTTCAGCCAAACGCCGAATCTTTCCCGGAATTCCAACCGTGGAAATCGTGATTAACCGTTGCCCAATGCCCACATCTTCGTTGAGCGATCGCACCGCTCCCAGCACATTATCGGTATTCAAGAGCGGTTCACCCATGCCCATAAACACGACATTGCTGACGCGCTGCTGAAACGCCTCCTGCACCGTTAAGACTTGATCGACAATTTCGTGCCGTTCTAAATTGCGCTTAAAGCCACCTTTACCAGTCGCGCAAAAATCACACCCCATCGGGCAGCCCACTTGAGATGACACACAGACCGTTAACCGCTTCTCAGTCGGAATGCCAACCGTTTCGACAATTTGACCATCTGAGAGCTTCAGCAAAAACTTGATCGTGCCGTCTAACGCGGGTGCCTGAAGGTGAATCTGCGAGCGCCCGATCGCATAAGCAGCGAGATTTTCACGCCAAGACTTAGGAAACACTGAAACATCACTCAGCGATCGTGCCCCTTTCTGATAGATCCACTGGTGCAGTTGTTTACCCCGATAAGCGGGTTGCTGCTGCTGCTTGACCCACTCGGTTAACTCAGTCAGAGACGCTCCGACAAGGGGTTGATGCTGGACACGATTGGCGGGTTCTAACTGCTGAATCACGGCAAGGGGTGGGGTAAATATCTTTAGTTGTTCTCTTAGACTTCTATCTTAAAGGGTTCAGGGCTGATTGACTGACCAAACTCGAACCGCTCTAATCGGACTATAATTAGAACAAAGGTACTGAAATTTGCAGCCAGTGGTGAATTATGCATCTTCTCAGGCAGTTTTCTGAAGCGTTTAGCCCCTGGGGGCATGAGAATTTTGAGGATGAGGATGCTTCTAACTTCTCAGACGAAGCTGGATTTGAGCAACCCAAACAAACTGACGAGTTGCCTCGATCGCCCAATAACCTCGCAATTCCTGACTCCGTTCAAGAATGTGTGGTGCTAGAGCCACGATCGTTTGAAGAGATTCCTCAAGCCGTAGATGCACTGCTGGCTCAAAAGGTTTTAATTCTCAAATGCGCCAAGATGCGATCGCCCAGCGAAGCTCAACGCGCAGTCGATTTTTTAGCCGGAGCGGTTTATGCAATCGACGGTCATCAAAGCCGCATCTGGAAAGATGTTTTTATGTTTGCGCCGTCTTCTGTGCGTCTAACCCGATTGCACGCGATGGTTCCGATCCAGCCATTTGCTCTCTATTCAGGATGATGCGATCGAGCAAAATAAATGCTATTTCTCTGACAATCAATGGGTTTGTGAGCTTTAGCATATGGAATCGATCAATAGTCAACCCCAATTAAAAGATTTTGCCGTCTTTCCAAAACACGTAGGTGTCTGGCAAGGCGATTGGATCAGAATTGATCACAATGCTCAAGAGACAACGCGATTTACGGGCTTGTTAACGCAGCAGATTATCGACAATCAATGGATTCAAACCAACGAACACGAATTTCCTGATGGCAAGAAAGTCACTCAAAATTTTGTCGGTCGAGTGATTGGAGCGGGCAGAGTCGCGATCGAAAGCTCCGACCCGCCTTTTTTTAACTACTCAATGATCGCTCAAGAAGTCGCCGATCATCTGCTAGTTTTTGACATTTGCGACAAAGCAACGGGCAAAGTTTTAGCGACTGAAACAATTAATTTAGTCCAACCCGATCAGCGCATTCGCACGACTCAATCGTTCTCGATCAGGGGAGTGTTTCAAGGAGTAATGCTGATTGTTGAACACCGAGTGGGTTAATCATTCACAATCGGTGTTCAACAAAAAACGTAGGAACTCTCGATGGAAAGCTCCTACGTTTTTTATGAGTACGACTCTATATCAAACTAATGGCTCGTCGTGATTTGCTTGCGCTCTGCTTCCAACAGGTCAAGCAGTGCTTGATCGCCCCGCTCTTGAGCGGACTGTAAGCGGCGTTGCAGATTGCTTAACAGGTTTGCCTGATGCAGTTGACTCACTTCTCGCTGAGACACTCTTGCAGAAATAGCCTTTGATCGAGGTGCAGCCGATTGCGTCAAAGCGGTGAGATTGCCTTGAGCATCACGATCGACGTGATAAGTCGCCCCACGATAGATCAAATCATAAGCTCTGGGGAGAGATGATTGAGTTTGAGGAACGGTTGGATCGACGTGATAGGTCGTCCCGCGATACATCAGCGTGTAGGGGGCTTGGAGACGCGGCGCAGACTTAACGGGTCGTCCAGCGTTGGTGGGTCTAGATTGAGTGGGGTCGTAGTCGTAGGTGTTGCCACGATAGATCAGTTTCATGGGTCGCTTCTCAAAAATTTGTTTTGTTGGGTGAAGAGAAGCGCGTTCCTTCAGGAATATCCCTTACTTCCGTCTCCTCTGATTTTTGAGAGGGGATGAACGTTTTCCTTCTGTATCTAATCATACAGTTTTTCAAGAAAAAAAGTGGTAATCCGATCGGGTGAAATTACGACTAAATGGGGGAATATCCGATCCTATACTTTCATGTCATAACCAAAGAGGTTTGGATCAACTTCGCCAAGCTCTAAATCTGCCAGCCCATATTGCGCCCAGCGACGATCGACCATTGCTGCCACATCGGGGTCAGACACTAACGGCGCAGCCCACGGGCGATCGGTTTCTGGATAGAGTTTTGTCGTCGCATCAATGCCCATCTTGCTGCCCAAACCAGGCTTTTCGGTCGCAAAATCCAGTGAGTCGAAGGGGTTGTCGGGCAGGATGAACACATCTCTAGCGGGGTCAACTTTTGACGTGATCGCCCAAACCACCGCTCTTGGATCGCGAATGTTGATGTCTTTATCAACCACAATCACAAATTTTGTGTAGCTAAACTGCGGTAGGGCGCTCCAAAATGCCAACGCGGCTCGTCGGGCATGACCGGGATACACTTTGTCGATCGAGATCACTGCCGCCTTATAGCTCAATGCCTCCATTGGCAAAAAGAAATCGACAATTTCGGGCACCTGCTGTCTTAGAATGGGTGTGTAGACGCGATTGAGTGCGAGCGCCATCATCGCATCTTCCTTGGGCGGACGACCGCTAAACGTTGTCAGATAAATCGGATCTTTGCGATGAGTCATGCAGTGAAATCGAAACAGCGGCGCGTTTTCGTTCACACCGCCGTAGTAGCCCATGTGATCGCCTGCCGGACCATCGACACCCACGTCTCCCGGTGTGACAGTGCCTTCTAAGACGATTTCGGAAGTGGCAGGCACTTCAAGATCAACGGTTTTGCACTTGGCTAGATGAATGCCCGAACCGCTATAGAGTCCTGCAAACAGCCACTCAGAGAGATCGACTGGCACAGGAGTCGCGGCGGCCAAAATCACGAGCGGATCGACTCCGATCGCGATTGCCACTTCCAAGTCTTGCCCCATCGCCGCTGCTTTTCTCAAATGTCGAGTCGGCCCGCGCACCGACAGCCATTGCACTGTCATCGTGTTTTTAGACTGCAACTGCAAGCGATATACGCCCACATTTGGAATTTTGGTTTCAGGATCTTTGGTGATCATCAATCCCAAAGTCATCACCTTGCCAGCATCACCCGGATAGACACGCAGCATCGGCAGCGTAGTCAAATCTACGTCATCGCCTGTAATCACCACTTGCTGACAGGGCGGGAAGAGATCGCGATCGGGTTTTGCCCGCAAGACATCAAACAAAACTTTGCCCAGGTCGATCGCTTGAGAGACTTTTTTGGGCGGTCTGGGTTGATAAAGCAACGCCAATTTTTTGCCCAGCGTCTCCAATTCCTGCGGAGACTCCATATTCATTGCCCAGCAGACGCGCTCGACCGTCCCCAAAAGATTGATTGCAACCGGGTAGGGAGAGCCTTTGACATTCTCAAACAGCAACCCAGGGCCGCCACGCTGCAACATCCGATTGGCGATTTCAGCAATCTCTAAATCTGAGTCAACGAGGGCACTAACTCGTCGTAGTTGCCCCCGTTGCTCAAGCTGTTTGATGAATCCTCGCAGATCTCTTGCCATGATGAAGCAATGTAAAGTTCTATTCTCATTATTAACGCATCAAACTTCGTCAGCCTATGGAGTTGGTGGAAATTTCACGTTTTGCACGACATCGCCCGCTGCGCCTAAAGATTTGGCTGTCCCATTGTTATAAGACACCAAAACGCCTCCGGCGTTGCCTACGCTAATCACAACTTGCTTTTGTCCGCCCCAGGTTTTTTGGGTGCCCTTTTGCAAGGTGCCGTCAAACACAACCTTGCCATCTACCACTACTTGGGCCCAGCTTTCATCGGTTACGTCCAGCTTGACCGCAACGGGACCGGTGACAGGCGAAGCGCTGGCGATCGAACTCGGTGCCACTGATGGACTAGACGACGTTGCAGCCGCTTTTGACGGCGCATTTCGGGGGGCTGTGCTGTTAGCGCTCACAGGCTTGGGAGCGGGGGATGTAGCGGGTTTAGAGTGACTAATCAGGCTAGCGATGATCAGCCCGATCGCTCCCAGCCCGATCGCACCTCCCAGAATATAGAGCCAGGGAGGAGGCTCAAACGCGGGGGGTAGGGTTTCGGTAGATTCGAGTTCTGGCGGCTCTGCCTCATAGATCGGCACAGGCGACTCGATCGCAAATTCTTTTGACAGAGCAGTTCCGTCTAAGCCCAGCGTGTCAGCATAGCGACGAATAAACCCTTGGACAAAAACGGGTTCTGGTAATAGATCCAGTCGTCCTGCTTCGATCGCGCTCAACAGACGCAGCGGGATGTAGGTTTTTGTCGCAACTGTTTCTAG
This sequence comes from Phormidesmis sp., assembly GCA_043772715.1. Classification (GTDB taxonomy): domain Bacteria; phylum Cyanobacteriota; class Cyanobacteriia; order Leptolyngbyales; family Leptolyngbyaceae; genus Phormidesmis_A. The sequence continues at coordinate 14,830 of JAYVFW010000183.1, forward strand.
AGACACCGATCGCGTCTCGCGTTCGTGACTCAGTTTTGACCCGATGGCTTTAAGTTGCTCTGCCTGTGTTGATGAATCCGAGTACTCCACTGCTCCCCCCGTGGTTTTTGTCACGATATCAGATATCCGCTCTCGATAAAACGATAGAGCAATTACCACTATGACAGTCAAGGGTAGATTCTAAGTATCAACAAACCCTCTGTCCGCTTTAAATTTCAGTATTAGTGGAGAAGTCACTAAATCAAAAGGCTGTTTTTTCATCCCACTCACATCAGATTGCTGATCAGTCGCTCACTGTTCGATCTCCACCGCTTATCAGAAGAATGGGTTTAAAACCTCGTCTTTCTAAGACGGCTTTGCTGGGATCTCTGGTACGATAGAGACAAGTCGCCATAGGGCATTGGGAGACTCTAAACGGACGTGGAGGGGCGGTAAGACTACTTCGGTAGCGCATCTCAGTAAAGCGTCAAGGAATCCTCGCTCCTTTAGGACGAGGAGGTATGTCAACTTGCTGAATAATTTCTACTTCAGGATCGCGTTGATCAGCGACCGATCCGTTCCTGATCAAGGATTGAGATCGTGCTAGCACTCCTGCAATTTGACTGACTGGCAACACATAATCAACTGCGACGTTGGTGATCGCGCTGGTCGGCATCCCGTTAAATAAGGCTTCTTCGGGGTCTTGAACAATAGCGAGTCCGCCTTTTTGTTTGATCATGGCTAACCCTGCGGTGCCATCGTATAATAGTCCTGTGAGAATTATCCCAATCACTTGCTGTTGATAGGTCATTGCGGCGCTGCGAAAAAGGGTATCGATCGCAGGTCGATGCCCTTTCTCTTTAGGCGTACGGCTCAGGCAAACTCTCCCTGTCTCAAGCATCAGGT
>JAYVFW010000184.1:0-5018 GCA_043772715.1 Phormidesmis sp.
AGCGAACAAGGCAGATCGAAGAGGATGCAGGGATGCAACCTAGACGGGGACGATGCTCCAAAAATTATCTGCCACCTACACCGTTTAAATTGGTATCAGCCGCGTTAGAAACCGTCCGCCTCGCCGCAGAAGCAAAATCGCTCACCATTCAGACTCTCATCTCCCCCTCAGTCGGTTTAGTCAATGGCGATGCTGGACGATTGCAGCAAGTCGTGTGGAATCTGTTGTCGAATGCCGTCAAATTTACTCCAAAGAACGGACAAATCACGGTTGAGTTATCTCAAGCCGAAACCCACATTCACATTCGAGTTAAAGACACTGGGAAAGGCATCAGTCCCGACTTTTTGCCCTATGTCTTTGAGCATTTTCGGCAAGAAGATGGAGCCACAACCCGCAAATTTGGGGGGTTAGGCTTGGGGTTGGCGATCGCGCGTCAAATCGTCGAACTCCACGGCGGTAGAATTTGGGCAGAGAGCCTGGGTGAAGAACAAGGAGCCGCATTTACGGTTGAGCTTCCCCTATCACATCCCGTTAATCTCATCCCATCTGAACCCGACGATCGCATTACGCCTACCGTAACCTTTTTACCCCTCGCGGGTCTTCGCGTGCTTGTGGTTGATGATGAACCCGATTCTCGCGACATCGTGACGTTTGTAATCGAACAAGCCGGAGCCGATGTGATTGCGGTTGACTCGGCGATCGCGGCTTTGCAAACGCTCTCAACGATGCAGCCTGACATCCTCTTAAGTGACATCGGGATGCCAGAAATGGACGGCTATGAGTTAATTCGTCAAATTCTGGTTGACTTAGGCAAACCACTTCCGGCAATTGCCCTGACTGCTTGGGTGAACACGATCAACAGCAAGCACTCAACGCAGGCTTTCAAAAACACCTGGCTAAACCTGTCGATCCAGAAGTGCTGGTGAAAACGATCGTGACCTTAATAGAAAAGACTAGGAATACCTGAACAATTTGCGGCATTGCTGAATAGAGATGATTTGGGTAAGGGCAATCCACTTACGCAAACCTCGGAGGCTTTAACCAAGAATCAAGCATCTGACCGACAGATTGGCTTAAACCTCCGAGGTTTTGAGTTTTTTGGCGATCAAGAGCTAGAAGTCGCTTGATCTTTGGGCGGCTCAGACACTGCCGCATCGGTGGCAGCCGCTTTTGCCTGGGCGCGTTCTTCCCGCTTTTTACGATCGGCTTTGATCAAATCTTCCATCACGATTTGCGCCTGGATCATCTTCTCTAAGTTGCTGCTATAAAGCTCTAAGTCTTTTTGCAGCTTCTCTTGCGGCAAGTTTAACCGTGAGCAGACTTGCTTTAAGGCTTCGGTGCGTTTGACTTCATCTTTGATCAGCGTGGGGTCTGCGGTCTGTAAGATCGTAAACAGCCCGATCGCAAATAGCCGACTATATTTGAATTTAGGATTGTTGACGATCGCTTGCAGATGCTGGCGCAGATCATTGGCTTCTGGAATCTCAGACGACTCACCGGGCAGTGACAACAACTCATTCCAAGGATGCTGTGACGCAAGTAGAAGCAGATGTTCGGCATCGCCTCGATAGTTGGGAGGGTTGTCACCCATCGACTGACAAATGGCGTTAAAAATTGAAGCCTTATCTGATTCGGGGCGATAGCCTTGCATGAAGCGATCGAAAGACGTAACCACCCCTAGCGCATAAATTGGGTCGTAGCGGAAGTCTATATTGACGGTGAGCAAGTGCATCTCCACCATCAACTCTTCGACCACTCGACGGTAGATCGAGTTTACCGGGCGCGTGTGAGTGTTGTAGAAAGCACGCTTGGTATCAGAAACGGTGCGGACGTTGTTCACAATACAGACCTAGTGGGTTACAACTCTCCATTCTCTCGCTTGACAGGACGTTTGCCAAGGTTAGAACAAAGATTGGGGATCAGAAACATCGAAAAAAAATTAAGCCGATTGAGTTAGCAAGGCGTTGAGTTGCCCTTGACGATCGAGGGCGTAGAGATCGTCACATCCGCCAATATGCTCGGCGTTGATAAAAATCTGAGGAACGCTGCGGCGACCATCGGCGCGTTCTGCCATTAGCGAGCGGGCGGCTTCGTCACCGTCAATCTTATGTTCGGTGAAATCAACGCCTTTCCACCACAATAACAGCTTGGCACGAATGCAAAACGGACAGGTTTGCCAGGTATAAATCTCTACGTTGGCTTTGACCTGTTCGGGGTGACGACCTAAAAGCGAATTCAGTGTATTCATCATCAAAATGACTAAGCACTAGCTTAGTTTGGCAGTGCATTCTAATATTAATCGCTGATTTTGAATCGCGAACGGCTGAATTTTTAGCGCCTCTCGAAATGCCTGAATCGCTTGGTGATTATCTCCGATCGCGGCATAAGATAGCCCCAATCCGTGCAGCGCTCCAAAGTGGATCGGGTTGAGGCGAATCACGGTTTGACAATCCGCGATCGCTTTTTGATAGTCTCCGATCAAAAAATACAGCACGGCGCGACGGTTTAAGGCTTCTGCAAAGTCGGGCATTACCTCAATTAAGTTGGTCAAAATGGCTTCTGCTGAAGTGGTTTCCCCGGCTTGCAGCAGTTCTTGCACCCGTTGCAGCGTCCGAAAGCCTGCCGCTCCTTTTTGAGTAAACCAGATCCGCCAAAGGTCTTCGGTTGCCTGGTCACGAACTGCTTCATCAGTGTTTTTTAAGTCTTGTAGCAGCAAATTAATCGAGGTTTCATTCATAGCCAATTTACGATCGAGAATCGGTCTAACGAGAACAGTAGGTATCTTCTATACTGTAATCAAATTTAACAACTTCAAGTTGATGAAATCGGGGGAGTTTGACTTACGTTGTAACCACGATCGGTTTTTGCGGAAACCTCTACAGATAGAAATTTTGGCGTTCCAAAATGAGATGAAATGGCTGTAGGAGCAATCCCCCCCGTGCCTACCCCTGACGGAGGGCAACCACGGGGGGGGATTGCTCCTCATCTATTCAGCAAATAAGAATCTTAAGATCGCGGATCTAGCGCATCTCGTAGCCCATCGCCCAAAAGATTAAACGCCAGCACCATCAGCGTGATCACCAAACCTGGAAAAATCGTCGTCCAAGGCGCAGAAAGCGCATAACCTCCCTTAAAAGCGTCTGCCAGCATGGTTCCTAGCTCTGGGGTTGGCGGTTGTGCCCCTAAGCCCAAAAATCCCAATCCGGCAGCTTCTAGCGTTGCGGTGCCCGTCGAAAGCGTGGCTTGAACCACTAACGGCGAGAGACTCGCAGGTAAAATATGCCGCAGAATAATCCAGAGGGGAGTTGCGCCCAAAGCTCTCGCAGCCTGCACAAACTCCTGTTCTCGCAGAGACAGCACCCCACTGCGAGTCAGTCGGATGTAAATCGGAATTTGCACCATTCCAACCGCAATGATCACACTCTGCAAACTCGGACTCGTCACAGTCACAATCACGATCGCCAACAAAATCGACGGAAACGCCAACAAAATATCCGTAAACCAGCCGACGATCGTATCTAGCCAGCCGCGAAAGTAACCCGCCAGCAATCCTAAAACCAAGCCGAGGCTTGCCCCAAAACCAACCGACACTAGACTGATCAGCAACGATGTGCGAATGCCATACCACACTAGAGTCAAAAGATCTCGCCCCAACCCATCGGTGCCAAACCAATGATCGGGGCTGGGAGCCATTAACCGAGTCACATAGCTCTGATCCGCAGCGAGATTATAGGGTCGCAGGAGAGGAGCCAGCAGCGCCAAGAGAATCAGGGCGATCGTCAAACCTAGCCCAATTTTGCCAAAGCGGGACTTTCTAAATCGTTGAATTGCTGGCTGTGATGAGTCCATTTCAATTAGCGATATTGAATTCTGGGATCAACCCAGGCGTAAGACAGGTCTACCAGCAAATTGACCACCACAAACACCACTGCAATAAATACTACGCCACCTTGCACAACGGGATAGTCTCGCGCCAAAATGCCCTCATAAATCCAGGAGCCAATGCCCGACCACGAAAAGATAGTTTCGGTGAGAATTGCGCCGCCTAACAGAGTGCCAAATTGCAGCCCGATCGTCGTGTTAATCGGCAGCAACGCATTCTTCAGGGCGTGACGAAAAATCACGAGGCGATCGGGCACTCCTTTGGCTTTGGCGGTGCGGATATAGTCTTGAGTTAACACATCGAGCATGGCGCTGCGCGTGATGCGGGCGACGATCGCCAACGGAATCGTACTCAACGTCAGCGCGGGCAAGACCAAATGAGACACGACATCTCCTAAAACAGGCAAATTCAATCTCAGCAAGGCATCTAGCACATAAAATCCGGTGATCGGCTGAAAGCTAAGTCCGCTTTCGATGCTAATGCGTCCGCTCGGCGGCAACCAGTTGAGAGTGACTGCAAACAGATAAACCAACAGCAACCCCAACCAATAGACCGGAATCGAAACCCCCAACAGTGAACCCGCCATCAGCACCTGATCGAGCCAGCGATTTTTGCGAACCGCCGCGATCACACCCGCCGGAATGCCGAATAGGATCGCGATCGACATGGCGGCGATCGTCAACTCAAAGGTCGCTGTCCACCGAGTTTTGATTTCATCAATCACGGGAATGCCGCTAATGAGACTATTGCCCAGATTTAACCGCAACAGGTTGCCCAAAAAGGCAAAATATTGAATCAACAAGGGTTTGTTTAATCCGAGTTGTTCTCTCAGGGCAGCGATTTGGTCTGGGGTTGCCCGTTCACCCGCTAATACGATCGCCGGGTCGCCAGGGATGAACCGCAGCAGTAAAAATACCGCCAGGGTGATGCCGAGCAGCACAGGCACTAAACCGAGAAGCCGCTTGAGAATGTATTGCCACATCGAGTCGATCCGCTAACAGAGCAACATTTCTGCAACTCTACCACTGCCGTCTATTAACTTGAATTCGACGACTTCGTTACTAGTCCATCGCGCCCCCTAAATCCCCCATTCTGGGGGACTTCAAGCCCAAACTTCCAGTTAAAAGTCCCCCAG